>JANPDI010000030.1:0-16535 GCA_031431435.1 Burkholderiales bacterium | reverse complement strand
GATTGCGCGCGCACAACCCATTCTGTTAACCGGACTGGCCGCAATGATCGGTGCGTTTTTTATCCTTGACGACCCGATATTCAACGGCCTCGCCATCTCGCTGATTTTTGGCATATTTGTTTCAACCCTGCTGACACTGGTCGTGATTCCGCTGTTGTATTTCATGGCGTATCACCAGCATTCGAAAGCAGATAACGCAACCGCAACACAACCCGAAGGAGCAACATCATGACCTCATGGCAAATCGTACGAGTCGTCGCTGGTATCTTTATCATCCTTTCACTGGCACTCGGCACACCGGGCAGTCCGGTTTTTATCAGCCAATGGTGGTTGGCATTCACCGCGTTTGTCGGTATCAACCTGCTGCAAAGCGGTGTGACCAAGTGGTGCATGATGGAAAGCATTTTGCGCAAAGTCGGCATCAAGTCCGGCGACTAACATTGTGGCGCGCGGTGCCGACTTCCCGCCTTGGCTGGTATCCTTTGGGTACCCGTTGGTTTGATGTGGATGTTTCTTGATTGGTACGCTTCATTTGGAGGACCCACCCCATGACCGCACGCCGCAAGAACCCCGTTGCGCCCGATGCGCCCGATGTGCCAACACTCGCTTTTTTCGGTGGCACGGGAACCGTCACCGGTTCCAAATATTTGATCACCTACCGCGGCAAAAAGGTGTTGGTGGATTGCGGTTTGTTTCAGGGATTCAAACAGCTGCGCCTGCGCAATTGGGCACCGCCACCGTTTGATGCGCGTGAAATTGACGCTGTTGTGCTCACCCACGCGCATATTGATCACAGCGGCTACCTTCCGCTGTTGGTCAAGAACGGATTTCGCGGCAAAGTCTATTGCAGTCGCGGCACTGCCGAGTTGTGCCGGATACTGTTGCCGGATTCGGGGCATCTGCAGGAAGAAGAAGCCAACTACGCTAATCGTCACACGTTTTCGAAGCACAAACCGGCGCTACCGCTGTATACCGTCGAGGACGCAAAATTTGCGTTAACGCTGCTCTGTCCGATCGACTTTGCAGAATCACACACGGTCGCCAACGACATTTCGGTACGACTCGAACACAACGGCCATATCCTCGGCTCATCGTCGCTGACATTTGATATCGGCGGCCGCAAGCTGGTGTTTTCCGGCGACCTCGGCAGATCCAATGACGCGGTCATGCGGCCGCCGGTGGTATTGACCGGGGCGGACTACCTGGTTGTTGAATCCACCTATGGCGACCGGCTGCATGAAAAAATCGACCCGGCAGACGCACTTTGTGCCGTGGTCGACCGCACCCTGCGGCGCAATGGCGTGGTGGTTATTCCGGCGTTTGCGGTCGGCCGGGCGCAATCGATCATCTACCATCTCCACCAGTTGCAAAAATCCCTGCGCATTGCCAACGTGCCCATCTATCTGAACAGCCCGATGTCGGTTGATGCAACACGCTTGTTTGCGCACCATCAGGATGAACATCATCTTTCGCACGATGACTATCAGGCGCTGTTTCGGTCTGTGAAAATTGTCAACACGCCGGAGGATTCGCGCCATCTCAACACCCTCGACGGACCGATGGTGATTGTTTCGGCCAGTGGCATGGCCACCGGGGGGCGGGTGTTACACCATATCGAACGATTTGCCCCCGAGGCAAAAAATACCATCCTGTTTGCCGGCTTTCAAGCCGGCGGCACACGTGGTGCAAGGATGGTTGCCGGTGAAAAAGAAATCAAGATCTTTGGACGCCACATTCCGATCCGCGCTGAAGTCGCCAACCTGGACGGCCTCTCATCGCATGCCGACTACGCGGAAATCCTTGATTGGCTAAAAGGGTTTCAACGCCCGCCAATCATGACGTTTGTAACCCACGGCGAGCCAGCGGCAGCGGACGCCATGCGCATGCATATCAGCGAGACACTGCAATGGCCGTGCGCGGTGCCCGACTATCTCGACACGGTGACGCTAGCCTGAGCCTGTTGATCAGGCTGGCAGACCTGCCAGGAATTGTTGAATGGCGAATCGTGAATCAGGTTCATCAAGCGTCGGCGCATGACCACGCCCGGCGATGGTGACGGCCGTCACCATGGGTAGCCGTCGCACCATTTCCTGCTGCGTTTCGACCGACAAGATGTCGGAAATTTCCCCGCGGATCACCAGCATCGGCTTCGGTGGCATGGCGTCAAACAGCGGCCAGAGATTGACGGCGGCGGTACCGGCGGCGACACCCAGCGCAATGGCCGGATCATAATCCAGCACGATCATGCCGTCCTGTTCCACGCAGACATTGCGCGCCATGGCAAGCCAGTCCTCGCGGCCATAATTCGGAAACGCAACACCATTTATCTGTGCGATTTGTGTTGCCGCCTCTTCCCACGTTTTTACCGTCGCGGTTTTGCCGACATAGCCGGCAATGCGTTGAATGCCGTGCGTCTCAACCACCGGACCAACGTCGTTCAGAACCGCTGCCGTTACGCGTGCCGGGTCGGTTGCCATCATGATGATGGCCATCATGCCACCGAGCGACGTGCCGATCAACACCGTTTCAGCAATGCCAAAATGATTGAGCATGGTGATCATGTCGCGGGCATAACGGTCCGGCCGGTAATGGGTCGGGTCGGCATCTCGCTCTGAGCGTCCGCGGCCGCGTTGATCCGGGCACAACACCCGGTGTGTTGTTCGCAGGCTTTCTGCGATGCCGGCGAAGTCCTTGCTGTTACGTGTCAGGCCGGGCAGACAGAGGACAACCGGTGCCCCGGCATTGGGCCCGGCGTAGTCGCGCGAATAAAGACGCAAACCATCATCGCTGTGATAAAAGACATCGACAAAGTTCATCAAGGTACCCTAAAGGACTTACAATCAAGTGTGACTGCAGCCGGCAACAACACCAACCTGCGGCGCGGGCAATCAATTGCGCCCGCAACGGCATGGCACACAAACGCAAACAATTCATGAAAAAAGCCGATAGCGTTAACAAGTCCAAAGGTACGGCATCCGGCAAGCCGGCTCAGTCGCCGCGCGCGCTGGTCGGCCGGCCGCGCAAACAAAACGGCAGCGCGGTCGCCGCTGACCGCATCTTGGACGCGGCGGAAGATCTCTTTTCCAAACGCGGGTTTGACGGCGTCACCATTCGCGAGGTTGCCACACTTGCCAACGTCGATACCGCACTGGCCCACTATTACTTCACCAGCAAACAAGGTTTGTTTGATGCGGTGCTGTCGCGTCGCGCCGAACAAGTGTTTTCCGAACGTATGGCGGCGTTTGACCGCTATGAGGCTGAACATGGCAAGCAGGCAACCGTTGAAGGTGCGGTCGCCGCGTTTATCATTCCGTTGCTCGAGCGCGCGCGACACGGCGATGTCGGCTGGAAAAATTACTTCCGCCTGATTGCGCTGGTCAACAACGATGCGTCCCACGTGGCACTCTCCATCATGTCGTATTTTGATCCGCTGGTGCACCGGCTGATTGCACTGGTCAAGCGTGCACTGCCGGAGGCACCCGAGGAAGAACTGTTCTGGTGTTTTCATTTTCTGACCGGCTCGCTTACGTTGGCGCTTTCGCGTACCGGCCGTCTTGATCGCGTCAGTGGCGGACGCTGCAAGTCTGACGATCTGGCTTCGATTGAGCCGCGCATGGTTGAGTACTGTGCCGCCGGTTTTCGTCAACTTTGCAACACCCACATTGCATCCGCTGCCAAGAAAGCCGGCGGCACCCCAAGCGTCAGGGGTACCGCCGGTGTTGGCAAAATCCGCGTTAGAACTTGACCGTAACGGAGCCTTTGACCGTACGCGGATCGCCGTAGAACGTTGTCACTGTGTTGAAGAACCCGCCAAATAGATAGCCTGCGGTTTTGTAACGCTTATCCGTGAGGTTGCGACCGGTAAGTGCGAGTTGCAGTTTGCCGTCGCGACTGGTCCACACCAAGCCCGCATCCCAAACCGAATAGGCCTCTTGTGCAATTAGTTGCGCACCAGCAACGTTCGCATCGAGCGCGGCGATTCCGGTTGGTTTGACAATCTCGCCCTGGTATATCTTGCTCTTGTAGGAAAAACTGTTCGATAACGACAGCGAACCATTTCTGCCCATTAACGACAATGGCCAATCGTAGCTCGCCGTCAGGTTTGCCGACTGCTTCGGCGTGTTCTGGAATTCAGCAGAGCTTGCGATATTGACCAGCGCGAGTGTCGCCGGGTTGGCCACAAGCCATTCTTTGTACTTCGCGTCAATAAAGCTGAGCATGCCACTGACACGGAATGCGTCGGTCACGCGCGCCGTGGCTTCCAGCTCGAGACCGCTGATTTTTGCCTTACCGGCGTTGGTCAGCGAGCCGGCAAACCCAACCACCGCGCCTGCGGCGTTAAAGGTCGGCACCGAGCCGGGAATTTGCACATTGGTGTAGTCGGTCGTAAAGGCCGCGATATTAGTCTGCACGCGGCCATTGTTAAATGCCGACTTGAGACCAACCTCAAAGGTCTTGACGATTTCAGGTTCCACGCCTTGGCGCTTGGCCAGCGATGTGACACTGGTCGGTACGCCGCCGAGATCCATCCGCGGATCAAACGAACCGCCCTTAAAGCCTTCCGAGTAGGTGCCGTAAACGTTTTGGTCGGCTGCAAACTTCCATCCAAATCCAATTTTTGGCGTGAACTTGGTATCGGTACGGCTCAAGTCACTTTTGTTCAAATCCGTATTGACCGCTAATCCAAAAGCAGCCGGATTGCCCAGCGTTGGTGAACCGGCCAACCCAAGATAGTTGCGCTTATAGATTCGCGCTTCGCGTTTATCGCTGGTTTGCCGTCCACCGAGGGTGATGTTAAAGGTGTCGGACACGTTATAGGTGGTATCGGCAAAAGCCGCCCACGTCTTGGTGTCAAAGTCGGCCAATGTATAAAGTGAAAGACCACCGGACGCATTAAACGACACATCAAACTCGGCAAACGCATTGGCTTTCATCATAAAAACACCGGCAACACCCTGCCACTTGCTACCGGTGTAGGTGAATTGCAGCTCCTGGCTGTCTTGTTTGTTGCGGTAAAACGCCGGCGCTTCAAACAACGCAGCATTCAACGAATCGAAGTCAATTGGCGCGACAGAATCGTCCTGACGGTGTGCGGCAATGGCCTTGACCGACAAATTGTTGCTGATCGCCCAATCAACCAGCAGGGATTGTCCCCACGTCTTGACCTGTTGCGCCTTGCCGAGCACGGTGTACAGGCCGGCACGGGTATCGTAGCTCCCACCGAGCACGGGTTCATTGGTCGGTGCGGGACCGGGCGTCAGGCGATAACCTTGTTTTGGCAAAGAATCATCAACCGTTCGATCTGCCGCAACCCGAACAAACAACGAACTATTGGGTGTGAACTCGGCGCTGATACGGCCGGCCGTAATGTCTTTGTTGTAGTTGTCTTTACCATTCACGACGTTCTTGCCGAAGCCATCGCGATTAAAGGTCGCAATCGTACCGCCAATTTTGAATGAATCGCTCAACGGCGAGCTTGCGCGTACGACGAGATCGCGCTGGCTATAAGAGCCAACCGTGCCCTTGATGCTGAATTCCGTTTTGTCCGACAACTTGCGTGTCACGTATTTGACGGCGCCGCCGATGGTGTTGCGGCCATAAAGTGTTCCCTGCGGCCCGCGCAGCACTTCGATGCGTTCGAGGTCGTAAATATCGGTCAGTGCACCCTGTGGGCGTGCCAGATAAATATCGTCGAGATAAATGCCGACGCCCTGCTCGAATCCTGGTACCGGATCCTGTTGACCGACACCACGGATAAACGCCGTCAGCGTGGTGTTGGTCGCGCGCGACGCCTTCAATGTCGTGTTGGGGATGAAGTCTGCAAGCGCCGTCACATCCGGAATGCCAGCCTTCTCCAAAAATGCCCCTGAAATCGCGGTTACCGCGCCGGGAACGTCCTGCAACAGCTCATCGCGACGACGTGCAGTGACGACGATGCTTTCGAGCTTGCCGTCGTCGACCTTTTCAGCGGTGGCCGGCGCGGCCGGTTTTGGCGGCGCGGTTTGCTGCGCGTGCGCGGCGCCTGCTGCTGCAAACAGTGCCGCAATGGCAATACTCAGCGTCTTTGCTTTCATGGGTATTTCTCCTCGTTAGGGTGTTATTCGATTTCGCTAACCGCTTGCCTAAACGGGCAAATTGTCGCTAAAATTCACTAGTTGTTGAATTAATACTATCAAAGAAATCGGCACCATGCAAGTCGCGTTGCGAACACGCAACAAATACAAAACAGAACCGTCAGAATACCCAGACCGACGATTACCAACGCCATCGCGGCCACCCGAGGCAGGCACCACCAATGAACAGAAACTGCTTAACAATGAAGGTGTTATACGCAATCGCCCTACCCTGGTTGATGGTCGGTAGCAACCTGTGTGCGCAACCCAAAGACATTCGAATCGGCTTGATTTACGAACGCACCGGCCCGTTGGAAGCCTATTTCAAACAGACACAGGTCGGATTCAAAATGGGTTTGGACTACGCGACCAACGGGACCATGGCGGTCGCCGGACGCAAGTTAGTCGTCATTGAGCGTGACAGCAAGGGCAAGGCGGACGTGGCAAAGGCCGAGCTGGCCGCCGCCTATGCCGACGACAGGGTAGACATTGCCGTCGGCGCTGCCGCGTCGGGTTCGACCTTGTCATTGCTGCCGGTTGCCGAGGAATACAAAAAAATTCTCATTGTCGAACCAGCGGTTGCGGACTCCATCACCGGCGCAAAATGGAACCGTTATGTTTTCCGAACCGGCCGCAACAGTTCGCAGGACGCCATCTCGAACGCGGTCGCGCAGGATCAACCAAATGTGAGTATTGCCACGCTGGCACAGGACAATTCATTTGGCCGTGAAGGCGTGCACGCATTCAAGAGCGCACTCAAGCGCGCCCAAGTGGTACACGAAGAATACCTGCCGCCGTCAACCAACGATTTCACGTCCGGCGCGCAACGGCTGATCGACCGGCTCAAAGGCCGTCCGGGCAGAAAGATCATTTGGATCTCCTGGGCCGGTGGCGGCAATCCGTTCAAGATTGCCGACCTTGATTTGAAACGCTACGGTATCGAAATCGCGACCGGCGGCAATATCCTGCCGGCAATGTCCATTTACAAGAACTTTCCGGGCATGGAGGGTGCGACCTATTACTACTACGGCATCCCGAAAAATCCGGTTAACGACGCATTGGTCAAACGTCATCTCGCGCAATTTAATTCGCCTCCGGATTTTTTTACCGCCGGTGGATTCGCTGCCGCCATGGCGATTGTGACGGCATTAAAGAAAACCAACGGTGACACCAAGACCGAAACACTCATCACCACCATGCAAGGTATGCGCTTTGAAACCCCCAAGGGCACAATGATGTTTCGCCGCGAAGACCATCAAGCCATGCAAAGCATGTATCACTTTAGAATCAAGGTCGATCCGAAACTGCCGTGGGCGGTACCCGAACTGGTGCGTGAAATCACAGCCGACGAAATGGATATCCCGATTCGAAACAAGCGCTAATTTGTATTAAATAAAAAATAATCGCGAGGAGCAGTTGATGACAAACCGGATTCTGAATACCGCCGCCATGGCGTTTGCCCTGCTTGCGCCCGCCGCAATGGCAGCGCCCCTGCCGTCTCTCAATATTGACAAGAATCAGCACACCGTTTCCGGCATTTCCTCCGGTGGTTACATGGCGGTGCAATTGCATGTGGCATATTCAGCAACCTTCAAAACCGGGGCGGGTGTGATTGCCGGCGGGCCTTTTAACTGCGCAGAAAATTCAGTGATCAATGGCATTGTGCGGTGCCTTGGGCGCACCACCATTCCGGTTCCAGACCTTGTGAAGATAACCAACGAGTGGGCAAAAGGTGGCCTGATCGATCCAACCAGCAATCTGGCGGCATCCAAGGTATATCTTTTTGCCGGCGCCAAGGACAGCGTCGTTGCGCCGTCAACAACCAATGACCTGCAGACCTATTACCTCAACTACATGCCGGCTGCCAACATCGTCGTCAAAAAGGACCTTGACGTCGAGCACGCCATGGTCACGGATGATGTTGGTGCGGCGTGTCTGACCAAGGCGACACCGTTCATCAATAATTGTAATTTTGATTTGGCAGGTGCCCTGCTCCGGCAACTCTATGGCCCGCTTGCCCCGCGCAGCAAAGGCAATCTCGACGGCAGCTATATTGAATTTGACCAAACCACGTTTGTCAGCGGCCACGGTATGGCCACCACCGGCTGGGTCTACGTGCCAAAAGCCTGTGCCGCCGGTGCCGTGTGCCGGGTGCATGTTGCATTGCACGGCTGCAAACAAAACGCCGCCGATGTTGGTCAGGCGTTTGTGCAAAATGCCGGCTACAACCGATGGGCGGACGCCAACAACATCGTCACGCTTTATCCGCAGACCAACCAAAAGGCGACCAACAGCTGCTGGGACTGGTGGGGTTACGATGACGCCAACTACGCCAAAAAATCCGCGCCACAAATGACGGCAATTGTCGCGATGCTCGAACAATTGTCACGTGGCAGTACGGCGACAAAAGCGCCGCCCGCACCACCTGCCAAGCGCTGACAGACCATTTACGGCCAGACGCCAATATGGGACTACTGACAACCAAAGATCTGACCGTTCGCTTCGGTGGCCACGTTGCAGTCAATGCCGTCAGTTGTACGTTCGAGCCGGGAACGTTAACCGCCATCGTCGGCCCGAATGGTGCGGGCAAGACCACTTACTTCAATCTGATTTCAGGGCAACTCAACGCCACCAGTGGTCGCGTACTGTTAAACGGCCGCGACCTTTCAAACCTGTCGGCATCGGCACGTACACGCGCCGGACTGGGTCGCGCCTTTCAGTTGACCAACCTGTTCCCTAACCTGAGCGTGCTGGAAAATGTGCGGGTCGCGGTACAAGCAACACGCGAAGGCGCGCATCACCGCGGCCTGAATCTGTGGAGTATCTGGAGCGACCACGCCGCGCTGACGTCACGTGCACGTGAAATCCTCGACACGGTGTTACTCATCGACAAAGCCGCACACACTGTTGCCAGCCTGTCGCACGGCGATCAGCGCAAACTTGAAGTCGCCATGCTGATGGCGCTTGAATCGCAGGTGTTCATGTTTGACGAACCCACCGCCGGCATGAGCGCGGATGAAACACCGGCGGTGCTGAATCTGATTCGACAATTGCGCCAGGACAAGACCAAGACCATCTTGCTGGTTGAACACAAGATGGATGTGGTGCGCGAACTGGCCGACCGCATCATTGTTTTGCACAACGGCACGCTGGTGGCGGACGGCGCGCCGGCAGAGGTGATCGCATCACCGATTGTGCAACAGGCTTATCTGGGTACCGCGCCGGATGTCACCAAGGATGCCGCATGAATGCGCCGCTGCTCACATTGACCGGCGTGTTTACCAATATTGGCGCGTACCATATTCTGCACGGCGTTGATCTGGTGGTGCCGCGTGGCGAATTGACCATGCTGCTCGGCCGCAATGGCGCCGGCAAGACCACCACGCTGCGTACCATCATGGGGCTTTGGCACGCAGCGAGCGGCAGAATCGATTTTGCCGGAACAGACATTACCAACCTCGGCACACCGCAAATCGCGGCACTTGACATCGCCTATGTGCCGGAGACCATGGGCATTTTTTCGGATTTGACGGTTGCCGAAAATATGTTGCTCGCCGCACGCGGCGCAAAACGTGTCGATGACATCGATCAGTCACGGCTCAAGTGGATTTTTTCCCTGTTTCCGGCTGTCGAAACATTCTGGTCGCATCCGGCCGGAAAACTTTCCGGCGGACAAAAACAAATGCTTGCAGTCGCACGCGCAATTGTTGAACCGCGCCAGCTATTGATCATCGATGAACCAAGCAAGGGACTTGCGCCGGCGATGGTCAACAATATGATAGGCGCGTTTGCAGAACTCAAGAAAAGTGGCGTGACGATTCTGCTGGTTGAACAAAACATCAACTTTGCCAAACAACTGGGTGATCATGTCGCCGTCATGGATAACGGACGTGTGGTGCACCACGGCAGCATGCAGGCGCTGGCGGATGATGCCGCTTTGCAACGCTCTCTATTGGGATTGTCACTATGATCAAGGGTATCCGCATACCAGCCGATCTTGACTGGAAACCGTTGGCACTGGTGCCGTTGCTGGCGCTGGCGGCGTTGCCATTGGTCGGTTCCGGCTCGACTTGGTTGACACTCACCGTTGCAGGACTGGCCATGGGCATGATTATTTTTGTCATTGCCTCCGGATTGACGCTGGTGTTTGGCTTGATGGACGTCTTAAATTTTGGCCATGGTGTGTTTATTGCGCTGGGTGCATTTGTCGCCACCAGCGTATTGGGTGCCATGGGGGACTGGACCGAATCGGCGGTGTTATGGCGCAATCTGATCGCAGTATTGCCGGCGATGTTTATTGCCATGCTGGTCGCCGGCGCGGTCGGCCTGGCATTTGAACGCTTTATTGTGCGCCCGGTTTATGGCCAGCATCTGAAACAGATTCTGATCACCATGGGCGGAATGATTATCGGCGAAGAGCTCATCAAGGTTATATGGGGCGCGCAACAAATCCCCCTGCCGCTGCCCGAAGGCATGCGTGGCGCGATCCTGTTCGGCGATGCGGCAATCGAAAAATTTCGTCTGCTGGCGGTGGTGATCGGCCTCGCTGTTTTTGCCGGACTGGCGTGGACCCTCAGCCGCACCAAGATCGGTCTGTTGATCCGCGCCGGTGTGCAGGATCGGGAAATGGTCGAGTCACTGGGTTATCGCATCAAACGTTTGTTCATCGGTGTGTTTGTCGCCGGCAGTGCGCTGGCCGGACTCGGTGGCGTGTTGTGGGGTCTGTATCAGCAAAGTGTGGTGCCGCAAATGGGCGCGCAAGTTAACGTTTTGATTTTTATTGTCATCATCATCGGCGGGTTGGGATCGACCGGCGGTGCATTGATCGGTGCACTGCTGGTTGGCCTGATGGCCAACTACACCGGCTTTCTGGCGCCAAAGGTGGCATTGTTTTCGAACATTGCGTTGATGGCGGTGATTTTGTTGTGGCGACCACAGGGTGTGTACCCGGTGGTCAACCGATAGGCTCAATCATGCTCAATCGACTTCTGTCCAATGACCTCCCGCGCAGCCGCATGTTGGCGGTGATCCTGATCGTCCTGCTGCTGGCACTGGCATTTGCGCCATTCCTGTTTCCAGGGGTCAAGGCGCTGAGCATTGCCGCAAAGGTGTTGGTTTTTCTGGTGCTGGTGGCAAGTTTTGATTTGTTGCTCGGCTACACAGGTATTGTCAGTTTTGCACATACCATGTTTTTTGGCATCGGCGCCTATGGCGTTGCCATCGCCTGCGCCCGCATGGGGCCGACTTGGGAGGCGCTTGGCGTCGGCATCGCCTGCGCACTGGCGCTGTCGGCGCTGTTGGCACTGGTCATCAGCCTGTTCTCACTGCGGGTCAGAGCGATATTTTTTGCCATGATCACGCTCGCCGTCGCCAGCGCATTCCAGACGCTCGCGTCACAACTGTCCGATTTCACCGGCGGCGAGGATGGCCTGAATTTCAAACTGCCGGACGTATTTTCCGGCGGGTATTTGTTGATGGAGGAGCCGTTTCTGGGTGTGATGCTCAGCGGTCGTCTGGTTTGTTATTACCTGCTGTTCTTTGTTGCATTGCTGGCGCTGCTGGCCATGTTGCGTATCGTTAATTCGCCGTTTGGCCGTGTATTGCAGGCGATACGCGAAAACGAATTTCGCGCTGAGGCGATTGGATACCGGGTGGTCGTCTATCGCACCATCTCCAGCGTCATCTCCGCGCTGTTTGCCACGCTCGCCGGTGTGATGCTGGCATTCTGGCTTCGATATAACGGGCCGGACACATCGTTGTCATTTGAAATCATGCTTGACGTGTTGCTGATTGTGGTCATCGGCGGCATGGGTACCATTTACGGCGCGGCGATCGGTGCGGCGTTGTTTGTGGTTGCACAGGGATATCTTCAGGATCTGCTGAAACTTGGCAGTGACGCGGCGGCCGGACTGCCATGGCTCGCCGCGCTGCTGTCTCCCGACCGATGGTTGCTGTGGCTGGGCGTTTTGTTTGTGTTGTCGGTGTACTACTTTCCCACCGGCATTATCGGACGCCTGCGTGAACACCAGCGGGCGGGCAAACCAGTCCGGCGTTAGCGGCATCGATTAAAAAAGCTTGCCTTGGTCAACCAGTGAGCGTCGCTGGTTGGCAGGCCGTGCGCCACGCGCGCAAAGCCGATCGTCACAATTCTCCTTATGTCGCCGTGTTGGCATGCCGGTCCTTTGACCAGCGGCGACCGCGCTACCGACACCATGAGTCAGGAAAATCTGCCGTGCGCTTGATGCATCTCAATACATCCGACTGCCGAGGGTCCATATTTGGCCTGAGGGTGCCTTACGTGGTGACAGGTGTCGTGCTTCGACAGGCATCTGTCGAATGGTACCCAGAGCCGTTCTGCAAAGGATTCAATATATGCAATCAAACCATGTCGTCGTCTGGCTCGATCATCGCGAAGCCCACATCATTGCCTTTAACCGCGATGCTGCAGAAAACGCGGTAATCGTTCATGCACCCCAGCGCAATGAACATCAGCACCACCATGCCAACACGCTCGGCGCCGGTAAAGCCGCCGAGCACCCCGAGTACTTCGAGCATATCCTTGACAAGATCCGCGATATTCCCGAGTGGCTGATCGTTGGCCCGGCCAATGCCAAGCTCGCTTTCTCAAAGCATGTCGGTAAACATCATACCAACCTGATGGATCAACTGATCGGGGTTGAGACTGTTGATCACCCGTCAGACGGCCAACTACTGGCATTCGCAAAACGATATTTTGTTGCGGCGGATCGGATGGCGGGCAGGCCAACCCCGACATAATCAGGTTCGGCTTGTCGGCGGCTGCCGCCCAATGGTGGCAACGGCAGTCGCGGTGCCAAAGCCACAATAGGCGGTAATATCGACACATCATCAACTTGTCGGTTAACCAACTATGTCTCGTGCACCAATTTTGTCCGCCCTGTTGTTGGCGGCATTGTTTTCAGCATCCACCCCGGCAACAACACCGGCGTCTGCGGGTACGGCTGATCGCTCCCGTGTTGCCGCCAACGCAGCCGTCGCAAAAGTGACCAATTCCCCGATATCGGCTGCCGACAAACGTTTCCAGTCGTACGCTGCAAAAATGCTCGACGGCATGTGGCGCGAATTTCCCGAACGCGGCGTGCGGGTCGGTTATTACAAATATGCCGACCAATTGACGGTGCCGGACAACGCAAGGCGCAAACGTTCGATTCATTTCTACAATCAACAGATCACATTGCTGGAAAAATTTGACGCAAACAAACTAACTGCGTCGAATCAGGTTGATCTGG
This sequence comes from Burkholderiales bacterium, assembly GCA_031431435.1. GTDB lineage: Bacteria > Pseudomonadota > Gammaproteobacteria > Burkholderiales > Usitatibacteraceae > UKL13-2. The sequence goes on along the minus strand of JANPDI010000030.1, from coordinate 3,154 downwards.
CACTCATCAAGCAACAGTTTGAATCGAGTCGTTGGCATCTCACCACTTTCAAGGCGTGGCAGTGGCAGCCGTCTTCGTACAATGTTGGCGGCAGCTTCGGGCTGATGCTGACCACCAACTACGCGCCGCTTGATACCCGCCTGCGGCAGGTGATGGCGCGGTTGGCACACGTCCCGGCGTACTACGCAGCCGCCAAAGTCAGCATCGCCGACCCGACACTCGAACACACACAACTTGCACTGGTCCAAAATAAAGGTGCGCTCGGCGTGTTTGGCGACGACCTCGTCAAGAAACTTGATGCCTCCTCGCTGACACCGGCCGAGAAAGCGCTGTTCAACAAACGCCTTGTTGCAGCCAAAGCAGCGATCAACGATTACCTCGCCTTTCTTGGTGGGCTTGAGTCAACATTGAAGACCGGGCCGGCGCGTAACTTCCGCATCGGCCGCGACCTCTACGCCCAAAAATTCGCCTATGACATTCAGTCCGGATTCAGTGCGCCCCAGTTGCATGCGCTGGCGTTGCATGAAAAGGCGACGCTGCATGATTCCATGGAGAAGCTCGCCCGCGAATTGTGGCCCAACTATATGAGCGCCACGCCGGTACCCACTGATCGGTTGGAAATGATTCGTGCCGTGATTGACGAACTCAGCAAGCGCCATACCACCCGCGAAAACTTTGTCGAAACGATCCGCCGGCACATTCCGCAGCTCGAGGAATTTGTCCGCAAAAAGGACCTGGTCGATCAGGATCCAACCCGGCCGTTGTTGGTTCGTGAAACTCCGCCTTACATGCGCGGCAGCGGCGCGGGGGCGTCGGTCAGCGCACCCGGCCCCTATGACCCGACAGCCAACACCTATTACAACGTCACACCGCTCGATCGATTTAATGATGAGCAGGCTGAATCGTATTTGCGTGAATACAACGACTGGATGTTGCAAATCCTGAACATTCACGAGGCCATTCCGGGACACTACACCCAATTGATGCACGCCAATAAATCCAGCAGCCGCATCAAGTCCTTGTTTGGCAACGGCTCGATGATCGAAGGTTGGGCGGTGTTCAGTGAAAAGGTCATGCTCGACGCCGGCTACGGGGACAATGCGCCGGAAATGTGGCTGATCTGGATGAAATGGAATCTGCGCTCGGTCATCAATACCATTCTTGACTATGAAATTCAGACTGCCGACATGACCCGCGACGCGGCACTCAGACTGATGATGCGCGAGGGCTTCCAGCAACAAACCGAGGCGACTGAAAAATGGCGTCGCGCGACCTTCAGCCAGATTCAACTCACCAGCTATTTCAACGGGTACGCGGAGATTACGGCGTTGCGCGATAGGGAGCGCGCACGGCTTGGGAAAGACTTTTCCGTGAAGACGTTCAACAACAAGTTTTTGTCATACGGCAGCGCGCCGGTTCGCGATATTGCGAGGTTGATGCAGGCGGGGCAATGACGTTTCAGCGCCGCAAAGAAGTCGACGCGAATCAATTGGCGCGTGAAATGCCTGCCCTGAATGATGCGTCCGTGCCATCGAAGACTGGTTGATCGGCCACGCCACATTCAACGCGCGACCTTGTCCAAATGCGCCTGCAAAAAAAAGCCCGATAAACGTATCGGGCTCTTTTTTTGCCGTCACTTAATACGTGGTAACGATCACTAATTGATCTTCACCCAATTCAAACCCAACACGTTGTTGGGCCGGTGCACCACAAAGATATTCTTGCGCGACGCCCAGGGAATCACCTGCGTGTGCAACGGGATGGTGTGTATTTCGTCATGAACCATTTGTACCGCCTGATTGATCATCTTCTGACGGTCGGCCGGATTCATCTCGCCTTCAAGTTTATCGATGAGGGTATCCAGCGCCTCGATTTTGACGTTGCCATAGTTGGATTCACCGGCACCCTTGCCGTCTTTACCGTGGATCACCGGCTTCAACATAAAGATGGCATCGGTGGAACCACCGCCCCATCCGGCCAGAAACGCACTGGTGTCACCGCTTTGCACGCGCGGAAAGAAGATGGATTTTGTCTGTGATTCGACGCGCGTCTTGATGCCGATCTTGGCCCACATGGCGGCGATCGCCACACAAATTTTTTCGTCATTCAGGTAGCGGTCATTCGGGCAGGCAAAGGTAAAACTAAAACCGTCGGGGTACCCTGCGTCCTTGAGCAACTGGCGTGCTTTCGCGACGTCGTAGGGATGGCGCTTGTCCATCGCGGCCGGCACACCGGCGGCCAATGCGTTTGGTAGGGCAATACCGGTCGGGCGCGACAGCCCGCGCATGACGGAGGTCTTCAACGCGTTGACATCAATGGCTTGATACAGCGCCAGCCGTACGCGTCGATCCTTGAACGGATTTTTGCCTTTTACATCCGAATACAGCAGCTCATTACGCGCCTGATCAAAGCCCAGATAGATAACGCGGTTCTCGACGCCCTCCCATATTTTGATCGCTTTGTCATTGCGCAGGCTAATGACATCTTGCACCGCCGGGTCGAGCACAAAATCGATTTGGCCGGATTTTAATGCCGCCATGCGTGTTGATGCATTGGTAATTGGCCGATAGTCAATCGTCTCAATATTGCCGTCATATTGGCCGGCCTTGATGCCCCACCAATCCGGATTTTTCCGATGCAAAATCTTGATGCCCTGCTCCCACACCACCAACCGGTACGGGCCGGTGCCCATGGCGTTGCGGGTGGCAAAGGTCTCTTCCTTTTTGGTGTAGTTCAGCGGCTTGACGACATTGTTTTTCTCGCACCACGCCTTGTTCATCACATAGATGTTGGCAAGTGTGTCGAGCATCACCGGGTTCGGCTGACTGGTGGTGAATTCAACCGTGAAGTCGTCGATTTTTCGCGGGATACCGGCTTGTGTTGAATACAACTTGAATGTGACCGCCGATTCACGCGCACGGTCGAATGAAAACACCACGTCGTCCGCCGTGAAGGCCGAGCCATCGTGCCATTTCACCCCGCGCCTGAGCTTGAACACCCACTTGGTCGGCTCGGGATTGGTCCACGACTCCGCAAGCCGGGGTTTGAGATTCATCTCTTTGTCACGATCTACCAGGTACTCGTAAACCATACCGTTGATCATGTTGTTAAACGTTTCGTTCTGGCTCTGCGGATCCATGGTCGCCGCATCACC
>JANPDI010000029.1:0-4316 GCA_031431435.1 Burkholderiales bacterium | reverse complement strand
TCCGGCAGGGCGTGTACAAGGCGGGTGAAAACGTGTTGTTCATCCACACCGGCGGCTTGCCGTCGATGTTTGCCGAAACACAAACCCTGCTGGGCCGTCGGCCGGTGCTTGACGTTTAAACCGCGGGCCGTTGCGACCCGCCGGCGCTAGATTCGACACTTCAATCAGATTCGTTACTGCCCGTCGTGCAACCGTACTGGCATTAACTGTGCACTGTCAAAATCCGGCGCACGCCGCAAATCGAGGGTGAACGGGAAGGCGGGATTGCGGCCTTCCAGTTTCACATCCAACTTACCCGGCGTGTGGCCGATTTTTTGGAAGCGCGCCACACGCCGGGCTTCGGCTTCATTGGCGTTAACCGGGAAGGTGGCGTAATTGCGACCGCCGGGATGGCTGACGTGGTAAGTGCAGCCACCCACCGAGCGGCCCGACCAGGTATCGATCACATCAAACACCAGCGGGGCGTGCACACCGATGCTCGGGTGCAACGCCGACGACGGCGCCCAGGCGCGGTAACGTACACCGGCGACAAATTCACCCGGCGTGCCGGTCGGCGTCAACGGCACAACACGGCCGTTGCAGGCGACCACGTGGCGCTGTTGCAACATGCCCGAGACCTTTACCTGCATACGTTCCAGGCTCGAATCAACATAACGTGCGGTGCTGGTGCCGGCCATTTCCTCGCCGAGCACGTGCCACGGCTCGATGGCCTGGCGCAGTTCCATTTCGACGCCCTGATACGCCACCGTGCCGAAACGCGGGAAGCGGAATTCGATAAACGGCGCGAACCACTCGAGTTTGAAGGCATAACCGGCGGCATTTAAATCATCGATCACCGCTTGTATATCCTGCACCACAAAGTAGGGCAGCATAAAACGATCGTGCAACTCGGTGCCCCAGCGGATCAACTTTGCACCGCCTTTGCCGCCGTAGGGGGTTTTCCAAAAGCGCGCGATGAGTGCCCGCAACAGCAGCGTCTGGGTCAGACTCATTTCAGCGTGCGGCGGCATTTCGAAGGCACGAAATTCGAGCAGTCCGAGCCGGCCGGTGGGGCCGTCGGGCGAATAAAGTTTGTCGATCGAGAACTCGGTGCGATGCGTGTTGCCGGTGAGGTCGACCAGGCAGTTGCGCAGGATACGATCAACCAGCCACGGGAACTCACTCTCTTCGCCGGCAACCAGCTCGGCATCCATTTGTTCAAACGCAATTTCGAGTTCGTAAAGTGTGTCGGAGCGCGCTTCATCAACGCGCGGGCTTTGCGAAGTCGGGCCGATAAAGGTGCCGGAAAACAAATACGACAGCGCCGGATGATTCTGCCAATAGGTAATGAGCGAGCGCAACAAATCCGGCCGCCGCAACATGGGCGAATCGGCCGGGGTCACGCCACCAACGGTGACATGGTTGCCACCACCGGTGCCGGTGTGTTTGCCGTCGAGCATGAATTTTTCGGTGCCGAGCCGCGACAGACGGGCTTCTTCATAAAGTGTTTTGGTGTTGGTCACCAGTTCGCGCCACGATGTCGAGGGCTGGATGTTGAACTCAATCACCCCGGGGTCTGGTGTGACGGCAAATTTCTTGACGCGTGCATCACTAGGCGGTGTGTAGCCTTCGATACGCACCGGCGTATTGGTTTCGGCAGCGGTTTTTTCGAGTGCCGTCACCAGCGCCAGATAGTCTTCGAGCAACGCCAGTGGTGGGAAAAATACGTGCAATATGCCGTTGCGCACCTCGACACAAAGTGCGGTACGGACAAGGTCTTTGGCCGACTCGCCAATCTTCGGCGTTTTGTCTGCCGGTTTGGCGGGCGCTTTTTTAGTGCTGTCAGCCGCGTTGGCCGCCGCTTTGTTGGCCAAGGCCTCGGTTTTTTCAAACGGATCAACCGGGATGATGACCTCAGCATCCTCAGGGGCAACCACCGGCAAACTGCTCAACGGCAGACGGAAACCAAGCGGCGAGTCGCCCTCAACCAGATACAGATGCTTGGTGGCCAGTGGCCACAACGATGACGCCCATTCACTCGCTGCGGCAGGCTTTTTGCGCGCAAGGGCCTTGATTGGCAACACATATCCAGTCGCCTCACCAATGGCACCCTGCAATTGCTTAAACAATTGGTCGGTGATGGCGGTGCGGGTGAGTTTGTCTTTGACGTCCGGCGAGGCGGGGTCGATATTGATCGGCAACTGTGATTCATCACGAATGGTGCGCCAGATGCTTTCGTACGCCGGAATCACGTAGTCGGGGTGCAGTGCTAAATTTTCGGCGAGCTTGAGCGTAAAGGTCTTGGCGATGTCTTTCGGGAGTTTGGTTTCGACGGTCGCCACCAGCGCGATGTTGTTCCACAAGGGTTCACCGTCAGGGCGCCAGTAACAAGACAGCGCCCAGCGTGGCAATGGTTCGCCGGGGTACCACTTGCCCTGGCCAAAATGCAACAAGCCTCCCGGCGCGAATTTTTCCTGCATGCGTTGAAACAGCGTGGTGGCGAGTTCCAGTTTTTTCGGCGAATGCGCAGTGACATTCCACTCGGGGCCTTCCATGTCGTCGATCGACACAAAGGTTGGCTCGCCACCCATGGTGAGCCGCACATCACCCGCCACCAGCTCGCGATCAACCTGATCGCCAAGTGCAAGCACATTTGCCCATTGGTCGTCGTTGAACGGTTTGGTGACACGCGGGTCTTCATGAATGCGCGTGACCGTCATCGAAAAATCAAGCGTTGAATTGCACTGATCTGTGAAGCCGGACACCGGCGCGGCCGACGAGGGAATGGCGGTACACGCAAGTGGAATGTGGCCTTCACCGGCGAGCAGGCCGGAGGTCGGGTCGAGCCCGATCCAGCCGGCACCCGGCAGATAGGCCTCACACCAAGCGTGTAAATCCGTGAAGTCGCGATCAGTGCCGGACGGGCCATCCAATGCCTTTTGATCTGCCGCGAGTTGAATCAAATATCCGGATGCAAAACGCGCCGCCACACCAAAGTGCCGCAGGATTTGTACCAACAGCCAGCCGGTGTCACGGCACGAGCCCTGCGCCGACTCGAGGGTGACCTCCGGGGTTTGTACACCCGGCTCCATCCGAATCAGATAGGAAATATCGTGTTGCAGTTTGGCGTTGAGCGCCACCAAGAAGTCGATGGTGTTGATGGGTTTGCCAAGAAAGCGTTGTTTGGCGTCGGCAATCCAGGCATTGAGTAATGCGCCCGGTGGGTCGACTTCAAGATAAGCGGTGAGTTCGCGTTTGTTGTCGTTGGTGTAGCTGAACGGGAATTGTTCGGCGTACGGTTCCATAAAAAAATCGAACGGGTTGATGACCGTCATATCGGCAACCAGATCAACCTCGATACACAGCTCGTTTGATTTTTCCGGAAACACCAGCCGCGCCAACCAGTTGCCGTAGGGGTCTTGCTGCCAGTTCAGAAAATGGGTCTCAGGCTTGACCTTGAGTGAATAGCTCTCAATCGGTGTACGGGCGTGCGCGGCGGGACGCAGTCTCACTTCGTGCGGCGAAAGCGTGACTTCGCGATCAAAGATATAGCGGGTCTTGTGGTGTAGCGCGACGCGAATTGTCATTGTCTGGGGCTAACGGAGACGGTGGAAACGAGGATGGAACGGGTGTGTTGAAACTGGCACAGTCAATCGTGTTGAATTTGAATCACCATTATCCACGGGCATTTTCAGACATTTTTGCTTCAAACACGCCGCCAACAGGCGACGTTAATTGTTGAACACAACGGGCATTCTCACCAGCGCCGTCATTCCCGCCCGGCGCAACCCTTGAGGTTGTTCACTCCATCCAATCCGGATCCGGCAATTCGCTAAAGACACGTCGTAATCCGCCGCCCCAGCGCTGCCGCACCATTGAAAAATACGGGTCACCTTCACGAATGCGCTGCTGAATGCCGACGCGCAATGAATCTTTGGGATACCACAACAGATCAATCGGCAAACCGACCGAAATGTTTGATTTGATGGTCGAGTCAAACGAGATCAACACACACTTCGCCGCTTCTTTTTGCGGCGTTGAGGTTGACAACACCCGGTCCAGAATTGGTTTTCCATACTTGGATTCGCCAAGCTGGAAATAGGGCGTCTCATCCGACGCCTCGATAAAATTGCCCTGCGGGTAAATATGAAATAGACGTTGTTGCTCACCGCGAAGTTGACCGCCGACAATCAAATTGGCCGATGGATCGATGCCGCTCTGCGTGAGTACCGCGCCGTCACGCTGCTGCATTTCGCGCAGCGCGCCACCAACCAGCGAGGCCACATCAAACATCGACGGCGCGTTCCAAATGGTTTGTTGTCCGTCATTTGGCATGG
>JANPDI010000028.1:0-16350 GCA_031431435.1 Burkholderiales bacterium | reverse complement strand
CCAGTCAATCATGTGGTGCTCTCCTTATGTGCCTTTTGCAAAGAGGCTTAACCGCGCCGTCAATTGTAAAGCGGACGGCATCGCTATACTGCAGATTACGGTGCAACATTATCACGAATCATTCTTCATTTTATGACAGGGATAAAGGGCAAATGCGCATGGGCATGACACTCTCGGAAATCAATATCTACCCCGTAAAAAGCCTCGGCGGCATTTCGCTCAAGGCCGCCCAGATGACCTCGCGGGGCCTCAACAACGACCGGCGCTTCCTGGTGGTTGACCCCGACAACCAATTTGTCAGCCAACGCGAATTGCCGAAGATGGCTACGGTCTGGACATCGCTGAATGGCGGGCAACTCGAATTCGCCGCCGCCGACCGCGACCCGGTATGTTTCGCCGCCGAGCCCCGCGCGTTGCCGACACGCATGGTGCAGGTATGGGCATCGAGCGTGGCGGCACACACCGTGAGTACCGAGGCAGATGAATGGCTGTCGGACTACCTCGGTGCCGACCTGCGCTTGGTGTACATGCCGGAAACCTCGGCGCGTGCCTGCAACCCGACCTATGCGCACAACAGTGAAATTGTCAGCTTTGCCGACGGCTTTCCGGCACTCATCACCAACGACGCCTCGCTCGTGGATCTCAACAATCGCATTGTCCTCGGCGGCGGCGCGGCAGTGCCGATGAACCGCTTTCGCAGCAATCTGGTGGTCAATGGCGCCGACGCGTGGGCGGAAGATAACTGGAGCGAAATCACGATAGGTGAAGCGGTGTTTCGTGCCGCCAAGCCCTGCGGTCGCTGTCAGGTCACCACCACCGACCAAGCCACCGGTGATGTTCGCGGGCCCGAGCCGCTCAAAACGTTGTCCGGTTTTCGCGATACCGATCTGGGCACGTTATTTGGTGTGAATCTGGTGCCGGTGAAGCTGGGCACGGTGAAGATTGGTGACAAGGTGACATTGAAGTAGGGCTGTTATCGGCGTACGAGGGCATTTTCAAACACCACTATTGGTGTGCCGATTCAGCCAAAAATGCTTGGAAAACGCCGTCAATGCTTATGTTTTTGATTTGACGATCAAGGCACCTAACGTTTGCGCGCAGCGGCGTGTGCAGGCCGCAGGCCGTAGCATGTTGGCTGGCGCGAAGGGTCAGGCAGCATTAGGTTACCTAGCCATGTCGGGGAGCGTTTTTGTACTCTGCCATTGCCGTGGCAAACCGCGCGACAGTTCCGGGCACGAGCGGCCGGTACAGATACCGAAGGATCCAGCCAGGAATCCATCGCCCACGTTCTTCCAGCGCGACCCGGGCGCGCGGATGGTCCATGAATCGGAAGCCAGACACCGCGTATCCAGAGTCTGCCTTCTTGAACTCGATTCGGGAAAGGTGCTTCACCGACTTGTATCCATAGTGCTTTGGTGCGATCAGGCGCAGCGGAGCGCCGTGCTCAACTGTAAGTGGTTCGCCGTCGAGCATATCGGCTAGCAATACATCAGGCGCGAGTAAGTCGCGCAAAAGCATGCTGGTTCGAGCGCCGTCTTGGCCACGCAAAGCAATGAGGGTTGCATCCGGACGAGGACGCGCCGTTGGTACCACGACTTTGTCGTAGAAGTCGGCAAAGCGAACGCCGCTCCATCGCAGCGATCGATGACTCCAAGTCGTGACGCAATGAAAGTCGCTAACTTGCTCAACCCGCGGCAGGCCGAGCAGTGCGTTCGGCAGGTGGAGTTGGTGTTCAACATCGCCGATAACGTCAAGCTCAAGCCGCGAGGTTTCCTTGGGAAAGCGGCGTGCGAACTGCGTGAGGCCGAAACGGGGAAACGACGCAGTGTCCCGTTGCCCTGGAGGTAGTGGCTGGCTCATATGGGTCTATGCTGCCTAACGATTAAGGTAAAAGGCGGCGCGCTTTTGCGCCGTCCAGAGGCCGGAGAGAGCGATTATGACCGACGTGTTAGGCATGCGCGACCCTTGCTGGTCTCTGTGCCGCTGGGAGAAGCGAGAAAATGGTGGCTCCGCCCATCAGGCCGAGGACGAAAACGAACTCAAGGGCCGAGGCGCGACCAGCGTAGCCGGCAATGAGCGCGAAGGTCGTCATGACCACGTTCGCCGCCACGCACACCACCCGTAACCCAGGAGCAACCTCACCGTAGGCACGCCGCAAGAGGTTGAGCGCGCCGGTGAGGATGATCGCCAAACCGCCGCTAGCAAACCAAACTGCAGTGCTTGTCAACGCCGGGAAGAATCGCGGCGTAGCCGCAATATGCACAAGCCCCAGCACGATGATGCCTACACTTATTGCCAAGTACGCACGGTGCATAAGCTCCTCCTGGTTGCGAGATCGATTAGCCGCACGATGAGCGCATGCAATACATGAGGCCTAACGACTAAGGTAAATGGCGGCGCGCTTTTGCGCCGTCCAGCAACCGAAGGGGGCGTTTTTCAACGCAATGTTAGGCCCGACTATTTCTGCCTCGCAGCTGAAGGTGTGAATCCCATGGATTTAAACAGAACCTTAGCTGATTCAGACTGGAGAAAGTCCAAAAACTGTCTTTGCAATAATGGGGCAACAGAACCTGATTTCGTGGCGACCGAAATGCCGATGTACGTTTGCACGGACTCTGGAAACATGCCGGCCATCTGGACACCCGGAACAGAACCAGCCAGCGGAAAGGCGGTGTACTGCGCACTACCATCTGCCACTGCCAGCGTCGAAAGCCGACCAACAACAGGCATGAGTTTCGGCTTCATTTCCTCGGCTATGCCTAGTTGTTCGAGCGCGCTCAGAAAAACCGCCCCACTATTTCCATCCGCAGTGTAGGCAATTGATTTTGCTGAGAGCAGCACCTTCTTGAACGAATCCACCGTGCCAATATCGATAGAAGGCGCGCCTTCTTTTGATACCAAAGCCATGCCGATCGTCGCTAGCGACACAACAGAGTTTTCGGCTACAAAGCCGCCTTTCACAAGATCTTGTAGCATCTTGGGCTCGATAATTACGATGTCAAACTTTGCCCCTGCTTCTATCTGCTGTTTGAGTATCGGGTTATTCGCATATTGAACCTGCACTTTTGCATCGAAATTTTTCTCAAACAACGGCACCAGCGCTGATATTGCCGGGCGGCCCGCGTTGCTGGCGAGAAGATGCAGTTCGTTTCGATCCCGCTCGGCCGCAAGCGTGTCAACTGAAAACAAACTCATCCAAACTCCAAATGCAACAACAAAATTTGCTTTGTTCATGTCTGCATCCCATTGTGATCCGTTGGATTTCCAAAACGCTGTCTGCCTTGAGGCCTAACGTAGAGTTCAGCGGCGCGCGGCACCTGCGCGCGTCCGATGGACCGGCAAGTTAGACGCGGTCGCCTCGAGACGCTCGGCTAGCCAGACCCTAATAACAGACTGCCTTGTAACGCCAAGTTTGCTAGCTTCGCGATCCGGCGAGTCAATCATCCACGTCGGGAAATCGACATTCACCCGTTTTTGCTCTTGCAGCACGCGCTTCGCTTTGGATACATCCAAAGACGCCGTGAGGTCAACATCGTCTTCAAACTGTTGCGCGAATTTTTTAGCTTTCATAAAGTGCCACCCCTTCTGTGCATGCGCGCCGAACGGATATCGATGCACTTCGTTGCGCATTGATATTGCGATGGACTGGATTCCCACCTGTGCAGGAACGACGGTGATCTTGAGGTTTCGATGCGTTTGCCATTACAAAAGTCGTTTATTGGCGGGCGTTTCCAGCCAATATTGCCCGAAACATGTCGCCAATAGTCGTGTTTGCAAAAAAACGCCCCGCACATTTACCAATGGCGGGGCGTTTTGATCGGCAGGACTAAAACCTAGGCGTGTTTTTTGTGCGGCTTCAACAACCACGCGGCCAGTGCCGGCAGCAAGAAAATCGCCCCGACCATATTCAAGAAGAACATAAAGGCAAGCAAGATACCCATGTCAGCCTGAAACTTCAACGCCGACATTGCCCAGGTACCGACACCGAGGGTCATGGTCACCGCCGTGAAAATCATCGCGGTGCCGCGCTCGCGCAGCGCAAGGAAAAACGCTTCGGCGAGATCTTTGCCTTCTTCCATATAAATTTCGATACGGTCGTAAAGGTAAATACCGTAATCGACACCGACGCCCACGCCGAGCGCGATGACCGGCAACGTCGAGACTTTCATGCCGATGCCGAGCATTGGCATCAACGCTTCGCAAAGAATCGACACAATCGCCAACGGAATCAGAATACACAGCGTCGCGCGCAGGCTGCGGAAGGTTGCCAGACACATCAACATCAAGGCACCAAAAATGGCGCCGTGCATTTCGAAACGCGCCTTGTCAACCGCTTCGTTGGTGGCGGCGGCAACACCCATGTTGCCGGTGGCGAGTTTGAACTCGAGGTTTTTGTTGTTGCCCTCAACGGCAAAGTTCTTGACCTCTGCCACCAGGCGCCGCAGCGTGTCGCCCTGTTGATCGGTGGTATTGACCAATATCTGCATGGCCGAGCAATCGGGATTCAACAAGCCGGTTGACGTATCCACCGGGGTGACACTCTGCGCCATGGTCGATGGGTCGCGCGGTAGCTGACGCCAGCGCAGGTTGCCTTCGTTGAAACCGGCGTTGATGGTTTTTGCCACACCAGGCAGCGAGATGACTGATTGTGTGCCCGGTACGTTTTGCATGTACCAGTCAAATTTTTCGATGCCGGTCATCACGTCGTAATTGGTGCACGCGCCCTGCACGTCTTTGGTCTGTGCCACCACGCCTAGCGTGTTCACACCGATGGCGAACTTGGATACGATCATGGCGTTATCCATGTTGTAGCGCGATTCGGCACGCAACTCTGGCACGCCCTGGCCATAATCGCCGACCTTGAGGTCTTGCGCTTTCCAGAGGCCGAACGCGAGCACCAGCACGGCCACCCCGATACTCCACAACGCATACTTCCTGTCGGCAAATTTTGCCGCGCCGCGCCAGAGGCGATCAACCCGCTCTTCCTGTGCATGTTCCTTGTTGAGCGCATCGGGCGACATCTTCAAATACGAAAGCAGGATCGGTAGCAACATTTTGTTGGTCATGATCATCCACGCCACACCCAGCGAAGCGGTGATACCAAGCTCGCGCACGATATCGATCGGAATAATCAAAATGACGGCGAAGCCCAGCACGTTGGTCAGCAACGCGAGTGTGCCGGGGATAAACAAATTGGCAAATGAATGTTTGGCGGCGTCAAGACTACTCATGCCGTCTGAAACCGCACGTTCCCATGATTTGGTCATCTGCACCGCGTGAGAGACGCCGATGGAGAAGATGAGGAACGGCACCAGAATCGACAGCGGATCGATGCCAAATCCGATAATCGGCAGCGTGCCCAGCAACCACAACACCGGCATCATCGCCACCACCAGCGAAATCGCGGTTAGCTTGACGTCTTTGACAAACCACCACATCAACGCCGCGGTGATGAGAAAGGCGATGCCAAAAAACATCACCACGCCTTTTGCCCCACTGGCGATGTCACCGACCGCCTTGGCAAAACCGATGATATGTACCGTGTGATTGGGGCCTTCATACTTGGCGCGCAGGTCGTCCAGCTGGCGCGAGACCTCGAAGTAGTTGAGCTTCTTGCCGTTGCTCGGATCGAACTCCAACAATCCGGCCGATACCAACGCGCCAGAAAAATCCGACGCCACCGTGCGGCCGATCTCGTTGGACTTTTGCACATTGCCCTTGACGATTTTCAGATCCTCGTCGGTTCCCTGAAAAGTCGCCTGCACCACGTTGCCACCGGCGAAGCCCTCTTCAACAACCTCGATAAAACGGGTGTTGGGCGTAAACAATGATTTCACACTCGGGCGATCGACCCCATTGAGCAGGAATACATCATTGGTTAGGTCTTTCAACTTGGCCATGAACTCCTTGTTATAGATGTCGCCCTGTTTTTGCACCAGCGCGATGGCCACGCGGTTGGCGCCACCAAAAACCGTTTCGTATTCTTTGTACACTTTCATGTATGGATGCTTTAGCGGCACCATCTTGTTGAAGCCCGCATCGACCCGTAACTGGCTGGCCGAGATCAGAAAGCCCAGCGTCATTACGCTGAAAATAATCAGCCACATCTTGCGGCGGTTGAAGATGAGCGCGGAAAACTGATTGATGAGTTTTTGTAGTGTCATGGTCGCTTCGCGTCAGGTCATGTGCGTTGGTTTGAAACCGGTGCGTTGGTACCGGAACGATGCCGATTCATTAAGTGTGGCCGATGGACGGTTATTTTTTTGCCGTGGCAGCCACCAACGGTACGTCGCGTGCGCCCGATTCGCCAACCACCAACAGCAAATTGGCGGCACCGGCGACCGGCGCAGCCAACGGTTTGGTGGTGCCGGAAGCAAGCGCCGCAAACGACTTGCCGCCATCGCGTGACAACAACATCGTGCCGGATAGACCGGCGAGTACGATGGCACCATCGGCGAGCTTGGTGGCGCCCATCATCGACGCCTTGGTGCCGGTTTCAATTTGTTTCCATACCTTGAGGCCGGCATCGTTCGAGCGATAGACGTTGCCGCGCAGGCCGTAGATGATCACCGCGCCATCGTCTGCGGCAACTGCGCCAAAAAATGAGCCCTTGTAAGGCGACGCAACACGCGCCCAGTTTTTGCCATTGTCGGTTGACAACGCCAATGTTCCAGCCTCACCGGCAATGAACAGGCGGTTGTCAGCAAGCTTGATAATGGCGTTCAGGTGGCGGTCTTCATCGGATGATTTTTCGGCATCGTCGGCAAAATCCATCGCCGGCCCTTTGCCCGGCCCTTTGCCCGGCTTTTCGCCGCGACCGCCCCGGCCGGCAGGTTGCGCTTTCGCCGGCTTCGCCGCGGCAGCCGGTTCGATAAGTTTGCGTGAAGCCCAAGACTTGCCGGCATCTGTCGTCTCGTAATAGGCACCATATGCACCCACCGCAAAACCGGTGTTGGCATCGGTAAACACAATGTCCATCAACGCGCGTGGATTCTTGTCCGACGAGTGCACCTGGGTCCATTCCTTGCCCTGATCGGTCGATTTCAGGATCACCGAATCATGGCCCACCGCCCACGCCGTATTGGCGTCGGAAAAATAGACGCCGTTGAGCAGCGGTAGGTTTGCCGGCGATTTGGCGCGCGCCCAGGATTCACCGTTGTTGTCGGAAAAAATGACGTAGCCGCGATCACCAACGGCAACGAGTCGATTGCCGGAACGCGCAACATCGGTCAACAACAGGCGTGAGGTGGATTGTTTGGATAATGGCCCGGCCGAGGGCAGCACCGCCGGATTGATTTGCGCCCACGATGCGGCTGACATCGCACCGACGGCGGCGGCAAACAACACGGCGACGGTACTGGCTGAAAGAGCGAACCGATTCAACGCGGCAAGTATTTTCATGTTGGGCTTTTATGTTTTATGCAGATTTGATGCCGCTGACAAAAGTCGGGCCGGTGCTTGTATGCCTGACAACACTACGCTCAAAACGACACGGGGACAACACCATTGGTTGTCCCCGTGATCGTTGCATTCGTGCAGGTGCGACGTTTAGCGTGACTAGCGGGTGCCAGCTCCGCGCAGTGCTTGCGGCGTGTAGTCAGATGCACTACGTTTGATCGGTTCGTAAATCTTGGCCTCTTCCGAACGCAACCCCATGGCAATGTAGCGGCGGGACTGCAGATCATGGTGGACTTCAATGGTGCCAAACCACATTGGAATGTTGTACCAGTTCTCGCTGTGCTGTTCGGCAAAGCGCCAGAGCTGGCCACGACCATCATACTTGTCCACGAGGAGGACGTTCCAGCTATCCTCATCGATATAGAGCGTGCGGCGTGAATAAATATGCGAGGTGCCGGCTTTGAGTTTGGCATCCACCACCCAAACACGATGCAGTTCATAGCGTGTGAGGTCTTGATTCAAATGACCCGGCTTCAACAAGTCCGCATATTTCAATTTCGGATCGGTCATGCGATAGGAGTTGTATGGGACATACATTTCCTTTTTGCCGACCAGCGTCCATTCGTAACGGTCGGTTGCGCCGTTGTACATGCCAAAGTCGTCATTGGTGCGCAGGCCGTCTGCGGCCGTGCCGGGATTGTCGTATGACACGTTGGGGGCCAAACGCACGCGCCGCTGACCCGGGTTGTAGGTCCATGCCGAACGTGGCTCCTTGGCCTGATCGACCGTGTCCTTGACCAGCAGAATCTGGCCTGCCAGACGTGCCGGCGCTGTCACTTCCTGGAGGAAGTTGAGGATCAGGTTTGGCTCGCGCTGTGCCGGCGTTTTGCTCAGGTTGCCATACGCCAGATCGTATTCATATTCAAACTTGACCAATGCGTAGTCGCCAGAAGCGGTGACGGCTGCCTGTGCCCAGTGCTGCGCGAACGTGTCGCCCTTGTAGTGCAGCACATGGTTCCAGATGGCTTCAAGGCCGTTCTTCGGGATCGGGAATGGCACGCCACCCGTGCACCCGACGACGCCATTACCGCCTGACGAGAGCTTGGCTTTGGCCGCACACTCTTTGGTTTCGCGGTAGTTGCCTTCAGGATACGCCGCGCTGCGACGGGTTTGAAAAACCGGCAATTTATAGTTCGGGTATTGCTTGAGCATCGCCATCTGGCCGGGAGACAAATTGTCTTTGTACTTGTCCATATTGGCGGCGTTGATGGTAAAAAGCGCTTTGTCAGCCGAATAAGGATCGGGATAGTAGCCGGCCGCCTTGAATGGCAGCCCGGCGGGAACCTTGGCAATGCCGCCATCCCATGCGGGAATGGTGCCGGCGGCGTTGCCGGCTTTTTCTGCGCCCATCGGCGTCAGGGTTGTACCAAGTTTGGCAAGATCAGCCGCGGACAGTTGCGCATAGCCGGCCGTCGAAATCGCCAGTGCACCCAAGCCAGCCGACACATATGCTACGAGTCGTTTCGCTTTCATCATTACTCCTCCGAAAATTATTGGTATTCAAACTCTTGTTGCTCCCGGAGACTTAACGCGTTCCGTGGAGCTTCCGCCGACATTTGGTCATAAATGCCGGCGGACCTGAAAAAAATTACATATGCCGACTAGAACGAATACGACACCACCAGCGAGACAAAATCACGATCTTTCACCGGATTGGCTGACGAACAGAAAGAGGCGCCTTGCGCGGCAACCTGCGGGGCCAAGCTGGTTTGTGTCGGTGCAACCACGTCGGTACCGCAATAAGTGCGGCCGCCGAAGAAGTTTGTATACGACAAATCAAAGCTCAGCTTGCGCTGGTAATCAAAGTTTGCGCCGACTGAAACCGACTTGACGCCTTCGTTGAATACTTGCGAGGTACCTTTCACATCGTGGTTAAACGCAATGCGCGGCGCAAAGTTTGCGCCCATAAACGCGTTCGCGTACTCCAGACGTCCCACCAAACGATAGCCGTATGATGATTCGGTCACGAAGCCGGTTGTCTGTGTACTGGCAGCCGTCGCGCCGGACTGGGTCGCTTGTGCGCCAAGCACAACGGCAGGCAGGAACACGGCGGGGCCGTTGTATTTGATATCCTGACGCAGACCATGGAATTTGTTGTAGCCAAATTCACCGACCATCACCAGTTGTTCCGCGCCAAAAATTGACGGGATCGACTTGGTGCCGGTAATTTGGAACTGGCTCATTTTGGCGCGGTCCCAGCCACGTTGGTATTGTCCATCCGGACGCAACGCAGCGGCAGTCGCACCAACCGGTGCACCGACCAATTGCAGGAAGCCGGTGTTGAGGTTAGGTGCACCCAATGCCGCCAACAGCAATTCCGGTGTCGAATATTGAATCGGCTGGTTTGGGCGATATGAATACTCACCCTGCAACGCAATGCCCATTGGGCCTTGTGTATTGAAACTGAAGCCCATCAAGCGAATGTTTTCAGGGTATTCGGCAAAATAGGTTGCCTTAAACGTTGGCGCACCGCCTGCCAACGGATTTGGCTGTCCACCCACCAATGCTTGCTGGCACAACGCCGCCGCAGGCGCACCGATACCGCAAATGGACGCGGTCAGCGGGCCACCGGTGATGATCGATGTTGGAAGCCCTTTAACGCCGGAGAAAAATGGAATCCGGCTATGGTAATTCATATAATACAAAGCGAACTCTGTATTGTTAAAGTTGGATGCCAGATAGCGCAACGCAACACCATACTGCCCATGGTCTGACGCGTTCACATCAGCTCCACGCGGCGCCCATACTGTCGCCGCCGGGTCGAAATTGCCGTACAAGCCCTGTGAGGCTGTGTAGAGCGGACCCAATGTCGGTGGAATAATGTTCCCGGCTGCGCGACCGGTGATGTCGTGACGCCGTCCGAATCCGACGATGACGCGATCTGAATCATCCGAAGCGAAATCGTTGTTGCTCCAATACGATCCGCGCGGATCGAGCTTGGTCTTGTCGTGGTTGAACTGAACAAACGCTTCCATGCTGGCGCTCTTGCTTAATTCAAACGAACCCCAAAGGCTGGTGGTTGGCAGGAACGCTTCTTTGAGCTCCGAGCCGGGCGTGCGCAGCTTGACCAAATCAACCGAGTTGATGACGTTAATACCACCCGGAATAAATGTCGACTCACCCCAGGAGATCACCTGATTACCGGCACGAACACGGATGTTTTTGCCGCCGACTTCAAAACTCTTGGTGATAAACGCGTCCAGAATCCGCGCGTCCTGTCCGATGCGTTTTTTGGCGAGCGGGCCGAGTTCACCCTTGCTGCGATTTTCGAAGTCAACAAAGTACGTGCCACGAATCAACATGCCCCAGTCTTGCCACTTGGCAGAAAGCTCATGGGTACCTTTGAGCACATTGGCAAACGCATCGTTTTTCTTGTAGTTGCGGGTGCCATCGTCTTCGTTGACCGACCGTGATGTTCCGCCATTGGCGAGGCCAATCAGGCTCTTGTCAGGGTCGCTGGTGCGGATT
Organism: Burkholderiales bacterium; assembly: GCA_031431435.1. Classification (GTDB taxonomy): domain Bacteria; phylum Pseudomonadota; class Gammaproteobacteria; order Burkholderiales; family Usitatibacteraceae; genus UKL13-2. The sequence goes on along the minus strand of JANPDI010000028.1, from coordinate 5,424 downwards.
GAAAGACCATATGACAATGTGCTGTCAAAGCTGCCGGCAATGCCGCTGTCAAATTTGAATTGTGCGGCAGAAACGCTACCCGCCATCGCCAAACCAACCGCGAGTGCCGACAACTTCAATGTAGGTGAAAAAAATGGGCGTGATGTATGAGACATTGACATCTCTTGTTCTCCTAGGCGGGTAAAGTTACGTGAAATTATTATTGGGCGCTGCGCGTTCAAAACAAAACGTGCCGTGCAAAAGGTCAACCGCGCAATCCCTTGTGGATTTCGTCGCATCTTACCGGAAAAGTGTGCAACAAGTGTTGTATTCCTGCTCGCATTAACCCGCCTTTTCATGCGGCACTGCACAAATTGACTAGTGGGTCAGCAACATAAAAACGACAACGTTTTGCAGCCTACAAAACCTCGAACAGACCGGCCGCACCCATACCGGTGCCGATACACATGGTCACCATGCCCCACTTTTGTTTGGTTCGACGCATGCCATGAATGAGCGTCGCGGTGCGGATAGTCCCGGTCGCACCAAGTGGGTGCCCCAATGCAATCGCACCACCTTGCAAATTGATGCGATCCGGATTCAGACCGAGTTCCTTGATCACCGCCAGCGACTGTGCGGCAAAGGCTTCGTTTAACTCAATCCAGCCAAGATCGTCCTGGTGCACACCCGCCTGTTTGAGCACTTTTGGAATGGCCTTGATCGGTCCAATGCCCATGATTTCGGCCGGCACACCAGCGACGGCGAACGAATGAAATTTTGCCAGCGGGGTGATGTTGTATTTTTTCAGCGCACGTTCACTCATCAACATCACCGCACCGGCACCGTCTGACATCTGTGACGAATTGCCCGCGGTGACACTACCGCGTGCGGCAAACACCGTTTTAAGTTTCGCCAACGATTCAATTGAAGAATCCGGCCGCGGCCCTTCGTCGTTTTCAGCCAGACGTTTTTTGTGTTTGACGGCACCGCTGGCAAAGTCCGGCGACGCCGTGTCAATTTCGTAGGGGACAATTTCGTCGCGGAACAAACCATCGGCAATCGCCTTGGAAGCCTTTTGGTGCGACGCCACGGCAAACGCATCCTGCTGTTCGCGCGTGATTTTCCACTGGTTCGCCACATTTTCGGCGGTGATGCCCATGCCGTAAGCGATGCCAATATTGTCGTTGTTGGCAAACACATTGTTGTTCAACGCGATCTTGTTGCCCATCATCGGCACCATGCTCATGCTCTCGGTACCGGCGGCGATCACAATATCGTCATCACCGGTGCGAATCCTGTCCGCCGCCATACTCACCGCCTGCACACCGGACGAACAAAAGCGGTTGATGGTCACCGCGGGCACACTATCCGGCAGGCCCGCGAGAAGCACACCAATACGCGCGACGTTCATGCCCTGCTCACCTTCCGGCATCGCACAGCCGACGATCACATCGGCGATATCGTGTGGATCCAATCCGGGCACCTTGGCCATCACACCCCGCAACACATGCGCGAGCATGTCATCGGGCCGCACATTTTTGAACATGCCGCGCGGCGCTTTGCCGACCGGGGTACGAACAGCGGCGACGATATAAGCATCTTGAATTTGTTTGGTCATGGCGGTTCCTTGGGCAACGAATTTAGTTTTGCTGACGTGGAAGGTCGGCGATATCGGCGCGCAATTTGGCATCGCTCACGAGTTGTGCACCGGTAATGGTTCGACCGAGCAACGTAGAGTAGGCGCGCGCCGTATATTCGTAATCATTGGATAGTTTCGATGGCAAGTAATCACGATTAAGCCGAGTTAGTTGTTCGAGCGTTTCGGCAGATGGTGGCGGCAGGTATTTCAGCCTTGTTTCGGCCATCCTGACGAGATTACTTCGCTTCGAATCTTCTTTCCCGCGATCAAACCAGTATGTGAGCGAGGTCAATTCCCACATTTGTTTTGTCAACGTTGGCGGCGATGAATACACATAAAAGCGAACGGCATGATCCGCGGCATTTGCGAACACGCTGTGCGTGATGTATTCGCGTCCATTGGCGTTATTCTCAACAATCCTTGAATAGACGGCGTTGGAACTGTCCATCGCCATCCGCAAGCCGTCTACAGTCCCTTTGGTAACGCCGACTATCCACCCCATCATTAACGCCAATAGCGCCACGAATAAGAAAATCTTTGTGGCGATCGGCATTTTCTGTCCCCGCCAAATTTTATATGCGACGAGAAACTCAGCCCAATGCCGTTTTGCTTCCGCAGAAATTGATTGGGGGGCTACGTTATTCATGGGATCGCCGATCTGCATTTATATACTCCTTCACCAACGTAGTCCAAAAGTATCAATTCCGCAACGGCTTGCCGTTTTTCAACATATACGCAATCCGCTCTTGCGTCTTCGGCATCTTCGCCAAAGCACAAAAATGTTTGCGCTCCAGATCGAGCATCCATTGCTCGTTGACCAATGTCCCCGGCTCCACCATGCCGCCACACAGCACTTCGGCGATCCGCGACGACACTTCGTAGTCATGATCTGAAATGAAGCCGCCGGCTTTCATGTTGATGAGCATCATTTTCATGGTCGCCACACCGGTGTAACCGGCCACAGCAAACGGCGCGGCCGGCAGCGCCGGACGAAAGCCCGCATCCGCCATGGCACGCGCTTCTGTGAGCGCGACAAACAGCAACTCATCCTTGTTAAAAATAATGCGGTCCGACTCGCGCAAATAACCCATCTCTTTGGCGTGTTCCGCGCTCTTGGAGACTTCACCCATCGCCATGCGCATAAAAACCTTTTGCAATTGTGGCATCACGTCGCCGTTGACTGTCGTCAATGCCGCACGCAAGGCAAATTCTTTGCAGCCGGCACCGGCCGGCAACAAGCCGACGCCGGCTTCAACCAACCCGATATAACTTTCGATGGACGCCACCACTTTGTTCGAGTGCATGACAAATTCACAACCGCCGCCCAATGCCAACCCATCCACGGCAGAGACCACCGGCACCATTGAATGCTTGATGCGCATCGAGGTCGCCTGAAACTTGGCGACCATCGCTTCAAATTCATCGTACTGTTGCGCCTGTAACCCTTCGAGGGCTTTGGCGAGGTTGGCACCAACCGCGTAAGGCGCTTCGTGCCAGATCACCACCGCTTTGAAGTCTGCCTCGGCACGATCAAGCGCCTGCAACACGCCGTCGAGCACTTCTTCGCCAAGCGAATGCATTTTTGATTTGAAGGACACAATCGCGACGTCGTCAAATCCGGCGGTGGTCCACATGCGCACACCATCGCCTTCAACGATGGTGGTGCCTTTGTCGGTTTTTTCACCGAGCATCAACTCGGGGAAGATTTGCCGCCGATAGACCGGTAACGCTGAACGTGCGACCGTTTTTTTGGTGGTCGCAGAATAGGAACCGTCGGCGGCATGTACTCCGCTGCGGTCGGGTTCCATCACCCAGGCCGGCAACGGTGTGTTAGCCATGGTTTTACCGGCGGCAATGTCCTCGGCGATCCACTTGGCAATCTGTTGCCACCCCGCCGCTTGCCAAGTCTCGAACGGCCCCATCTTGTAGCCAAATCCCCAACGGATAGCGAAATCAATATCGCGTGCCGAATCGGCGATATCGGCGAGTTGCACGGCGCAGTAGTGCCACAGATCGCGGAAGATGGCCCAGAGGAACTGCGCCTGCGGATGCGACGAGGCACGCAGTGCGGCAAATAGTTCAGCCGGATTTCTCATCTTCAACATCGCGGCGACGTCATCGGCAATCTTGCCGTCGTTGGCGACGTAATCCGTTTTGGCGAGATCCAGCACCAAAATGTCTTTGCCCTTCTTGGTGTAAAAACCCGACTTGGTTTTTTGCCCGAGCAGGCCTTTTTCGATCATGCCTTTCATGTAGGCGGGAACGGCGTAGTGTGCGTGCCAGGGATCATTTGGCAGATTGTCGTCCATGGTTTTGAACGTATGGGCGAGTGTGTCGAGGCCCACCACGTCGGCGGTGCGATAGGTTGCACTCTTGGCACGGCCGATTGCCGGACCGGTCAATGCATCGACCTCACCAAATCCGAGTTTGAATTGTTGTGTGTGGTACATGGTGGCGGCAATTGAAAACACACCGATCCGGTTGGCCACGAAGTTCGGCGTGTCCTTGGCGCGCACCACACCTTTGCCAATGGTAGTCGTGAGAAATGTCTCAAGCTGATCGAGGATCGACGGCTCGGTGGCGGCCGTGGGGATCAACTCGACCAGTTTCATGTAACGCGGCGGGTTAAAAAAATGAATGCCGCAAAAGCGATGGCGCAACGCTTCCGGAAACACCTTGCTCAATTCGGTAATCGACAAGCCAGAAGTGTTCGAGGCAAAGATGGATTTCTCACTGATAAACGGTGCGACTTTTTCGTACAGCGATTTTTTCCAGTCCATGCGTTCGGAAATGGCTTCGATGATCAGATCGCAGCCACGCAACAACTCGAGGTGTTCGTCGTAATTGGCGGCAACAATTTGCGCGGCCTTGGATTTAACCGCGAAAGGGTCCGGCGACATCTTGATCATGGCGTCGATGGCCTTGGTCACCACGCCATTTTTTGGCCCCTCTTTGGCCGGCAAATCAAACAGGATGGTCTGCACATTGGCGTTGGTTAAATGGGCGGCAATTTGTGCACCCATGACACCGGCACCGAGTACCGCAACTTTACGAATATGGAAATGGCTCACGTCACGCTCCTGCAAATTCAAAATTGAAACCCTAATGGTAGCGCGCTGTTTCAGGCATTTTTGCCTGAAAATACCCGCCAATAAACAACTTTACTTAATCAACGGCAATGCGCGTGGCTTGCCGTTTTCATCAATGGCGACGTAGGTCAGTTGTGCTTCCGTGACCTTGACCACCTCGCTGCCAAAACGATTGCGCTTCGCATAGACGGTGACATCAATGGTGATCGAAGTGCGACCGGTCTTGATGACGTCGGCATAAAAACTCACCAGATCACCAACAAACACCGGTTCTTTGAAAACAAACGAATTCACCGCCACGGTTGCAACGCGCCCCATCGCACGCTCAGAGGCCGGCACGCTTCCCGCCAGATCGACCTGCGCCATCACCCAGCCGCCAAAAATGGTGCCGTTGGCGTTGGTATCAGCCGGCATCGGGATCACGCGCATGGTCGGCATGCGATCTGTTGGCAAATCGACAATCGGGCAATAGGCCGCACCATCGTCACCAACTTTTGAAGAATTATTCGCGCTCACAACATATGTCCTTTGTACATTTCATCGATTGCACCGGCATATTTTTGAAAGACCACGTTGCGTTTGAGCTTCATGGTCGGGGTCATCAAGCCATTGTCGATGGTCCACTTTTCTTTTGCCACCGTCAGCTTGCGAACCTGCGCGTAGCCGGGGAATTGTTTGATGCGTTTGGTAATACGCTGCACCAGAAATTTCTCGGCT
>JANPDI010000027.1:0-1710 GCA_031431435.1 Burkholderiales bacterium | reverse complement strand
GACCGGCGGTGACATTTATCGCCTATCCGAATAATCCCACCGGCAATTTGTTTGACCGCGAGGCGTTGCGCGCCATCATCAAGGCCTCAGACGGATTGGTGGTGGTCGACGAGGCCTACTTTGCCTTTTCGTCGCAGTCGTTTATGCATGAGGTTGCCGAGCATGCCAATGTTGTGCTGATGCGCACCGTTTCAAAGCTCGGCTTGGCGGGGTTGCGGCTCGGCATGTTGATCGGCCACAAACAATGGCTCGACCAGTTCGACAAGCTGCGGCTGCCCTACAACATCAACGCGCTGACACAGGCGGCGGCGACGTTTGCGCTCGAGCATATCGACACCTTTACCGCGCAGGCCGATGTCTTGATCGCCGAACGCCGGTCGATGGTGGTGGCGCTCGATACGCTGTTTGCAAAACATCCCGGCGCCCGGCAGTTTGTTTCCGAGGCGAATTTCATTTTGATTCGTTTGCCGACCGGCACGGCGCAGACCGTTTTTGAAAAACTACTGGCGCAAAAAATTCTGGTCAAAAACACCGGCACCGGCCACCCGTTGCTTCACGATACGCTTCGCATTACTATTGGGGCACCGTCTGAGAATCGCGCATTTTTGGATGCCCTTGACAAGGCCATGACATGAACCGCACCGCCACCGTGACCCGCAACACCAAAGAAACCCAGATCACCGCCACCGTCAATCTGGATGGAACCGGCAAGTCCGCGCTCGATTCCGGCGTGCCGTTTCTCGACCATATGCTCGACCAGATTGCCCGCCACGGCCTGATTGATATCGACATTAAAGCCAGCGGCGACACACACATCGACGATCACCATACGGTCGAGGATGTCGGCATCACACTCGGCCAGGCGTTCACCAAGGCGCTGGGTGACAAGGTCGGCATTTATCGTTATGGCCATGCTTACGTGCCGCTTGACGAAGCATTGTCGCGGGTGGTGATTGATCTGTCGGGTCGCCCTGGATTGACCATGAAGGTCGATTTCACGCGCTCGCGCATTGCCGAATTTGACGTTGATCTGTTCACCGAGTTTTTTCAGGGCTTTGTGAATCACGCCCTGTGCACATTACATATCGACAATATTCGCGGTTCCAACGCACACCATCAGGCGGAAACCGTATTCAAGGCGTTCGGCCGGGCGCTGCGCATGGCGTGTGCGGCGGATGAACGCGCGGCGGGCATCATGCCTTCGACCAAGGGCTCGCTCTGAACGCATTACCTGTGACGTGTTTGCCACGGTGAATTCGCGACGATGAATTTGCTCAAAGCCGCCATTTCGATTTCGGCGATGACGTTGCTGTCGCGGATTACCGGCCTGATCAATCTGGTGATCGGCGCCAATCTGTTTGGAGCAGGTGCGGCGATGGATGCGTTTCAAGTGGCATGGCGCATTCCGAATTTCTTTCGGCGGCTGTTTGCCGAGGGGGCATTCAGCCAGGCGTTTGTGCCGATTTTTGCCGAGTACCGCGCCAAGCGCGGTATCGAAGAAACCCGCGTGCTGGCGGATCACGTCGCCAGTATTCTCGGTTTGATCCTGTTTGTGGTGACGCTGGTGGGCGTAATTGCCGCGCCGTTTCTGGTCTATGCCACCGCCTCCGGATTCCGCGCCGACCCGGACAAATTTAATCTCACGGTACAGATGACGCGGATTGTTTTTCCGTACATCTTTTTTATTTCGTTGGTTGCCTTGTCGGCGGG
>JANPDI010000026.1:0-1573 GCA_031431435.1 Burkholderiales bacterium | reverse complement strand
AGCGCCATTGGCGCGAAGGGGGACGAGGGTGGCTGAGGCCGGCGGCTGCTGGGCGAAAGTCCGTCCCAGTTGAGACACCGCGTCTCCGATCATCACCTCTAACGCTACCGGCCAACCCGCACAGATTTATACCGGCGCCTCGATTTGGGATCGACGTAAAGCCTACGACGCAAACGTCACCAGGAAGTATGGTGAGTTAAACGAGAACACTGTCGGGGTCTCGTTTGCGCGCTCTGACGAGAAGGACTACGAGTCCAAAGCCTACGGCCTCAATACCACCTTTGATTTCAACGAACGCAACACCACGCTGGCACTCGGCGCGGGTCGTCGTAATGACCGCGTCATGTCGGTGACCGATAAAACATTGAATGCCGCACGCGACGCCAACGAGTTGTTGGTCGGGCTGACCCAATTGATTGACCGCCGCACGCTGGTGCAGTCAAATTTGACCTATACACGTCTGTCCGGCTATCTGAGCGATCCGTACAAGCTGACGTTTTCGCTGTATCGCGACGGCCGTACCCCGGGCAGTATTTTTTCCAAAGACCTGCGGCCCGATGTGCGCACACAACTCGCCTGGCTGACGCGCGGTAAACGCGCCCTGCCGGAGATGGACGCGATTGTCTCTGCCGAGTATCGTTATTACCGCGACGATTGGGGCATTCGTTCACACACCATCGCCGGCAGCTGGCTGCAGACCATTAGTGACAGCTGGCAGATCGAAGCCGGGCTGCGTTATTACAGCCAGACTCAAGCCGATTTTTATCGCGCCGAAATTACCCAGCGACCGGCACCACAATTTACCTCGAGTGATCAGCGCATTGGTGCGTTCGGTTCGTTGGAGCCGTCGATCAAGGTGGTGGTGAAACTAACCGACCAGTTGACGTGGGATCTGGGCTTCAGCCGTTATATGCAACGCGCATCATGGAAATTGAACGGTGGTGGCGACGCCAATTTTGAGCCGCTGACGGCCAAGATGATCAACAGCGGATTGGTGTACAAATTCTGATGAACCCGGTCGCGGGATCGCCGCGCTTACCCCGGTAAGCCAGATGCAGCGCCACAGTTTCCCGTTTCGCGCGATGGCCTGCGACAACACCATCACGTTGTTCGCCAGTAGCGTCGCCGCTGCAACCACCGCGGCACAGGCGGCGATTGCCGAGGTTGCAAGGATTGAGGCGAAGTATTCACGCTATCGTCCCGACAGTGTTGTGTCGCGCATTAATCTGCAGGCGGGCGGCACGATTGCCACGCCGATTGATGCCGAGACCGCTTCATTGCTGGATTTTGCCGAGGCGTGTTATCAACAAAGTGACGGTTTGTTCGACATCACGTCCGGCGTATTGCGGCGGGTGTGGAATTTCCGTGCGGCCCGGTTGCCCTCGACAGCAGAAATCAGCAGCGTGTTGCCGTTGATTGGCTGGGCGCGGGTTGAGCGCGGCCACGACAGCGTCTATTTGCCCGACGCCGGCATGGAAATCGATTTTGGCGGTTTCGGCAAGGAATACGCCGCCGATCGCGCCGCAGCAGTGTTGCTGAAACACGGCGTGGTCAATGGGTTTGTTGATCTTGG
>JANPDI010000025.1:0-4078 GCA_031431435.1 Burkholderiales bacterium | reverse complement strand
GGTAGAATAAGGGCTCGCCCAGGCTGTCGCTAGGAGGAGGAAATGCAATATCAATTGTGTTTAATGGCTGCATATTTCGCATGCGGCTATTCGTGGGCGCTTCTTGGGCCCCAGGTCAGCAACGACCGCATTGGGGTCGCGCTTTTCACAGCGACGCTTACAATGCTACCGGTACTATTTTTTTCGCTCAGGGCCTCAGTTCGTGTAGGCAAAAACCCCTCTGATCTGAACGGAATAAAGGTAGCCTCCGAACACGGGGAAAACACATTGCGAGTCGTTCACGCAATTGTATTGTTGCTGGCAAACTTATTGCAGCTTTTTCTATTGCTTTACCTTGAAATTCCGTTCTGGCGTATCTTTTCGAAGACATTCGATCTCTTGTCCGCAAGTTCGGCTGTTGGGATTTTCCTAATGCTATTTGCAATTGCAGGCCTAGCCACTTTGCTGATGTGGCGACAGCGCAACAAGTAATGCAATAACGCTGGCAGCCGCGGATAGACTTGCGTTTCCACAGCTTGCACGGCGCTGGCCGCCATCGGCATGTTACTGGGTGTGAGTGGATTGGCGCTGGGCTAGAATATAAAGTCCTTTATCCGCGCGGTTTTTGGGGCACAAATGCCTGAAGGCACCCGTAGATAGGCGAGTTTCATTTCACGGACGCGAATTCTATGTGTATAGGCGCTGGAAAGTTCTTTCCCGAATAACACCAGCAACGAGGGCGAAAAAAGCAAGGAAAGGCATTGCTATATATGTTGTTATAAGTTCAACGGCCAGTGTAATCGCGCCAATCTTTACTGAATAGAGAATTGAATAACTTCTATCATGTAAAAATTGTTTGATGGGATCTGCGGAGGTCGAATATGGCGGAACATTCAGCTCCAGCGCATAGAAATAGCATTGAATTGAAATTACGCAGACTGCAAGAAATATGATTAGTTTATTTGCGTGCTTTTTATCAGAAAAAAACGCCGCGCCAAGAGATAGCCCGAATAAGATAAAGACGCTTTCCCGAAGCAATGACTCTGTAGACCCCGTAGTCAAAGAAATTTTCAAACAATAGGCAAGCCAGCCTAGCCAAACCAACACAATAAGTGCGCCGACTATTGAGAAACGCAGTTTTTGCATAACTAGCCTTTCCAAGCGGCAGCCCTTAAAGCGCTCAATCCACTGGCGGATTCAAGTTCACAGTGCGGCAGATTAGTGGCGGAAGAATAACTCAGTTCAGCCTTTTAAGGGGTCACCCATTAGCTGGCCCGCGGCGTACGGAATTGAGCGGCGCCCACCCCGGCCGGGCTTTGAGATCACAGTTGTGACTCTTAATACGAAGGGCAATTGCCAAACCCATAAACGCGTTACAAATTCACCCGGAACGCGGCCGCCGTTTTGGCGGTGACTTCTTCAACCGTCACACCCGGGTGCAACTCAATGAGTACCAGCCCTGCAAGCGGATGCACCTCGAACACACACAGGTCGGTGATGATCAGGTTGACCACACCGCGACCGGTTAGCGGAAGTGAGCACTGTTTGAGGATCTTTGACGCGCCGTCTTTGGACGTGTGTTCCATTAACACCACCACCCGCTTGACGCCGGAGACCAAATCCATGGCGCCACCGGGGCCTTTAACCATCTTGCCCGGCACCATCCAATTGGCCAGATCGCCGTTCTCGGCAACCTCAAGGCCACCGAGGATCGACAAATCAATATGCCCGCCGCGAATCATGCCAAACGAATCCGCGCTGGAAAAAAAGCTGGAACCGGGCAGCGTTGTGATGGTTTGTTTACCGGCGTTGATCAGATCCGGGTCAACCGCATCGTCGGTCGGGAAGGGGCCGATACCGAGCAAGCCGTTTTCACTTTGCAAGGTGACACTCATGCCGGCCGGGATGTGATTGGCCACCAAAGTCGGAATGCCGATGCCGAGATTGACGTAGTAGCCATCACGCAATTCTTTGGCCGCACGCTTGGCCATCACGTCACGAATCGGTGAATCTTTTTTGGATGAGCCGGCACCTTGTACGGTGCGGAACTCAATGCGCTTTTCATACTTTGCGCCTTGAATGATACGGTCGACAAATATCCCCGGCGTATGAATCTGGTCCGGGTCGAGCGCACCGACTTCAACCAGTTCTTCGACTTCCGCCACCGTCACCTTGCCGCAGGTGGCGATCATCGGGTTGAAGTTGCGCGAGGTCTTGCGATAAACCAGGTTGCCGGATTTGTCACCTTTCCACGCTTTGACAATCGCCAAGTCGACACGAATCGCCTCTTCCAGCACGTATTCCTTGCCGTCAAAATTGTGTGTGTGTTTGTCTTCGGCGAGCTTGGTGCCGAACGCGGTGCGTGTATAAAAGCCGGGAATGCCGGCACCACCGGCGCGGAATTTTTCCGCGAGTGTGCCTTGTGGCGTCAACTGCAATTCGAGTTCGCCCGCCAGCACCTGGCGCTCAAACTCTTTGTTTTCACCGACGTACGACGCAATCACTTTTTTTACCTGATGCGTCTTGAGCAGCAAGCCCATACCAAAATCATCCACCCCGGCGTTGTTGCCGGCGATGGTCAAGCCGGTGGTTTTGCTCTCGACCAACGCGCCGATCAAATTCTCGGGGATGCCACACAAGCCGAAACCACCGGCGGCGATGGTCATGTCGTTGTGCAACAGGCCGGCAAGGGCGGATTTTGCGTCGGCATAAACTTTACTCATGCGGTTCTCCAGAATTCGATTGGGTCGTACGATATGTCGCGGGTCTTGATCGTGTGCGTGGTGATTGGGCGGCGGTTGAGTAGCGTTAGCGCGCGGTCCAGCCGCCGTCAATCGACATCGAGGTGCCGGTGATGCCCTGCGCCGCATCTGACGCAAGATACACCGCGAGTGAGGCGACTTCATCAATCTCGGCAAAACGTTTGTTCGGTTGCGGCGCGAGAATAATGTCGCGAATGACATCTTCACGCGGGATGCCATGCACCCGCGCCTGATCGTCAATTTGTTTTTCCACCAACGGGGTAAACACGTACCCCGGGCAAATGGCATTCACCGTAATGCCCTGCTCGGCAACTTCGAGTGCGCAGGATTTGGTAAACCCGACCACACCGTGTTTCGCCGCCACATAGGCCGATTTAAATGGTGACGCGACCAGCCCGTGCGCCGAGGCGATGTTGATCACCCGCCCCCATTTTTTTTGTTTCATCAATGGCAGCGCCGCGCGTGTGGTGTGAAACACCGACGACAAATTGATGGCAATGATCGCATCCCACTTTTCCAGTGGAAATGTGTCAACCGGCGAAACGTGTTGGATACCCGCGTTATTGACCAGTATGTCAACCGAACCAAATTGTTCGGCGGCGGCGTCAATCATGGCCGCAATATCTTGTGACTTGGACATATCAGCGCCGGAATACATCACCGTCACGCCAAACTCGCGTTCAATGCCGGCGCGGATGGCTTCAATCTCGGCCGCATCGCCAAAACCGTTTAATGTGATGTTTGCCCCCTCGCGCGCAAACGCCCGCGCAATGCCAAGGCCAATGCCAGATGTCGAGCCGGTTACCACGACAGAACGATTGATGTGTTGCTTTGCCATTTAGGACCTCTGCATTTCCAAGTGGGGGATACCGTCTTCGATATAGGGAGCCGAATCCGTGACAAAGCCAAAGCCCTGATAAAACTTTTCCAATCGCGCCTGTGCACCAATACGATTTGGCAAACTGGGATACAGCGCGTCATGCCGTGCACACGCTTCGCGCATGAGCAATTTGCCAAAGCCGCCCAATCGGTATTCGTTGGTGGTGATGACGCGACCAATCGACGGCACGGCAAACTTGATACCGGCATCAACCAACCGGCAGTAGGCGGCGAGTTTTTTGGTGTCACCTTCGCCATCCCAGCCGAGCAAATGCCACGAATAAAAATCGGCACCGTCGAGATCCTGAAACGGGCAATTCTGCTCCATCACAAACACGTCAACCCGCGCCGCCGAGGCGGCATACCAGTCGCGCGGCGGCAGGTCGTCGAAGCGGGCGAATTGCCACGTCAACATCAGCTACTTCACCTTCGCCAAATGCAGCCAGGTCTCAACAACC
>JANPDI010000024.1:0-1520 GCA_031431435.1 Burkholderiales bacterium | reverse complement strand
AGCAGTTTTGCATGCACACCGCCAAAACCACCATTACTCATCACCACAATATGATCGTTCGGTTGTGCCATCGCCGCGACGGCTGCAACCAGCACATCGAGATCGTCAAAAATCCCGGTCTTGGTGCCAATCGGCGTGAATGTCTCGGCCGCATCCCAGCCCAGATGATTGGCATAAATGAAGACGATGTCGGCATTTGCCAATGAGCCGGGTAGGGCATTGCGCATGGCGCCGAGTTTCATGGTGTTCGAACGCGGCTCGAGCACGGCGATGATGCGCTGGTTGTTGACACGGCTGCGCAGACCGGCGAGGGTCGTGGCGATGGCGGTCGGATGGTGGGCGAAGTCATCGTAGATTGTGATGCCGTCACGCATGCCGCCGATCACGCCGCGCACCTCCATGCGCCGCGCAACACCCTCGAACTGATTAAGCGCTTCAATGGCGATCTTCACCGGCACGCCGGCGTGTCTGGCAGCGGCAATCGCCGCCAGTGCGTTCATCTTGTTGTGGGCGCCGGTCAGATCCCAGGTGACGTCGCCGCGGTCCTTTTCATCACAACGAACACTGAATTGCCGCTCTTGCCCGCCGCGTCGATAATCCCACAGCATGCCCGGGCCAAAATATTCGATCGGCGTCCAGCAGCCTTTGTCGAGCGCATTCGCCAGATGCGGTTCCGAGCCGTTGGCGACGATCAGGCCATTGGCCGGTACCGTGCGCACCAGATGATGGAACTGCGTTTCGATGGTCTCGATGTTGGGAAAAATATCCGCATGATCGTATTCGAGATTGTTCAGAATGACAGTGCGCGAATGATAGTGGACAAACTTGGAGCGTTTGTCGAAAAACGCCGTGTCATATTCATCCGCCTCGATGACAAAAAATGGCGAATCGCCTTTTGGCATCCGCGCAGAAATACCAAAATTCTTGGCGATCCCGCCGATCAGAAAACCCGGCGCGACACCGGCGTACTCGAGTATCCAGGCGAGCATTGACGAGGTGGTGGTTTTGCCGTGTGTGCCCGCCACGGATAACACCCAACGGCCCTGCAACACGTTTTCACCCAGCCATTGCGGGCCGGAAATGTAGCGCAATCCGCGATTCAGAATTTCTTCAATGATGGGTTTGCCGCGGGTCATTGCGTTGCCGACGACATAAATATCGGCCTTGAAAACATCAAGCTGTGCCGCGTCAAAGCCCTCGTGCAGGCCGATTCCCAGCGCCTCGAGTTGCGTCGACATCGGTGGATAGACGTTGGCGTCGCAGCCGGTGACTTCATGGCCCATGTCTTTGGCGAGTGCGGCCAGGCCGCCCATGAAAGTCCCGCAAATACCGAGAATATGAATATGCATTAGTGAAGTTGCCTCATGCGCGAGACGTGGGTTTGTGAAAATAAAACAGATCACGCCGGGCAAATAAAAGCCCGCCCATGACGGGATGACCGGTAAAAAGTGATGCAGGGATTGTAACAAATGGTGCAAGCCGCACCGCGGCGTGCACACATATGTCCCAACGGCAATCGG
>JANPDI010000023.1:0-1928 GCA_031431435.1 Burkholderiales bacterium | reverse complement strand
GAGCGTACATGTGCCATACACAACCCTGTTGAATGCCGACGGCACACCCAAAGCGGCGATGGAGATCTGGACCATCCTGAGCAAAGCCGGTGTTCCACGCTACGCCGAGTTGATCAGCTATGGTGATGATCCGGGTGAAGCGGCAGTTGTCTATTTCATCCTGAAATTAATGGGATACCCGGATATCAAAATGATGGATAGCTAATCATGAATTTCGCCAATGTGTACGATTTTTGTCCGTCAGCAGTTCCGAATCATCACACCAGATGGAGCGCCATATCATGAGTGACAGTTGGAACAACAACGCGCCAATCTACCGGCAACTCAAGGACCGGATCATCGGCATGATGCTCGATGGTTTGCTGAAACCAGGCGACCCGTTACCGTCGGTTCGACAGGTCGCCGCTGATTTTCAGCTCAATCCAATCACCGTCTCACGTGCCTATCAGACGCTCGCGGATGAAACGCTGGTCGAAAAACGCAGGGGAATTGGCATGTATATGACCGAAGGTGCGGTTGAGAAGTTGCTGGCGAGTGAACGCGAACGTTTTCTTAGCGAAGAATGGCCGGCGGTAGTCAAGCGCATCCGCCGCCTTGGACTCGATCCGCAGCAACTATTGGGTGGCGCAAATGCCGGGGGTGTCGCATGAGCGCCGTTATTTCCGCAAAAGGTCTGACCAAACGCTACGGCAAGCTGCTTGCCGTCGATCACATTGATCTGGAGATTCCCAGTGGCCGCATTGTTGGCCTGATCGGCCCCAACGGTTCGGGCAAGACCACGGCACTAAAAGCTATCTTGGGTCTGGCGACATTCGAGGGAGACCTTAGTGTGCTTGGATTGGACCCGCGCACCCACCGTGATACGCTCATGGAGCAAGTGTGTTTCATCGCCGACGTGGCGATTTTGCCGCGCTGGCTGCGGGTGGCTGACGCAATCGACTTTGTCGCCGGCGTGCATCCCAAATTTGATCGTGCCAAGGCCGAGCGATATCTTGCCAACACCAAGCTGAAGCCAGCCATGAAGGTCAAAGAAATGTCGAAAGGCATGATCGTGCAATTGCACCTGGCGCTGGTGATGGCGATCGACGCAAAATTGCTGGTGCTGGATGAGCCGACGCTGGGGCTCGATATTCTTTATCGCAAGCAGTTCTATCAACACCTGCTCGAAGACTATTTCGACCAAAACAAAACCATCATTGTCACCACCCATCAGGTGGAGGAAATCGAACATATTCTGACCGACCTGATTTTTATCCGCGAGGGCAAGCTGGTCCTGACCTCGACCATGGATGATTTGGGTGTACGTTTTGCCGAAGTCATGGTCCCGGCGGAAAACGTTGATGCGGCGCGCGCACTGGGGCCGATCGATGAACGTCAAGTGTTTGGCAAGTCGGTCATGTTGTTTGACGGCGTTGCACACGACAAACTTGCCGCCCTCGGTGAAACCCGCACACCCGGCATCGCCGATCTGTTTGTTGCCACCATGAAAGGAACCTACGCATGAACACATTCAAGTGGCTGCTCAAGCGCGAATTTTGGGAACATAAGGGTGCATTTTTTTGGGTGCCCATCGTCATTGGTTCGATCATGGCACTATTTGTGTTCGTCTCGTTGATCATTGCCTTATCCGGGCTGAGCAGCGGCATGCAGGTCAACGGGGTCGATGTCACCAATCTGGCGAGCATCATTACACCGGAACAAAAAGCGGCATTTGCCGCCAAGTTCGCATTTGGCTACGCCGGTATTTCAATGCCGATTTTTATCGCGCTCGGATTTTGCGTATTCTTTTTCTGCCTCGGCGCCCTTTTCGACGAACGTCGTGATCGCAGCGTGTTGTTCTGGAAATCGCTGCCGCTTTCCGATCGCGCCACCGTGTTATCCAAGGTCGTCATCGCGATCGGCGTCGCGCCGGCAATCGCCATTGTGGT
>JANPDI010000022.1:0-1620 GCA_031431435.1 Burkholderiales bacterium | reverse complement strand
GGGGAAGGTCAAACATAATTCCGGGGAAGGTCGGCAACTCCCCTCACCGGAGAAGCGAAACAGTTTCATCGTTTCGCGCACGTCCGGTGCCCAAGTTTGCTCACACATCCACCACAGCCAAAATCAACTTGGACCCCGGCCTGACGCCGGGGAAGGTCAAACATAAATGGCCGATGAACGGGCCACGCTGTCCGGGGAAGGCCGACAACTCCTTCACCGGAGAAGCGAAACAGTTTCATCGTTTCGCGCGCGTCCGGTGCCCAAGTTTGCTCATCCATCCACCACGGCCAAGATCAACTTGGGCCCCGGACTAAATCCGGGGAAGGTCAAATGCGTATGCGCGGAACGTGAAACGTACATCCGGGGAAGGTCAACGGCGACTGCGGAAGGTCAACGGCGACCGCGGAGGGTCAACTCGCGGCATCCGTCGCAAAAAACGCCACCGCCTCGGCGGCATCGCGGGTGCGTTTCATTGGCGGCAGGCTTTGCCAAATGCGTTTGCCGTACGGCTTGTCGACCAGGCGATTGTCGCCAATCATGAGCACACCACGGTCGTTTTCATCTCGAATCAATCGCCCGGCACCTTGCTTGAGCGTGATGGCCGCTTGCGGTACCTGATAGTGCATAAAGGCGTTACCGCCCGAGGCGTCAATGGCGGCGATACGCGCCGCGAGCACCGGGTCGTCCGGCGCGGCAAACGGCAGCTTGTCGATCACCACCACCGACAACGCATTGCCCTTCACGTCCACACCTTCCCAAAACGACTGGCTGGCCACCAGTACCGCGTTGCCGAGTTTACGAAAGCGTTCGAGCAATTCGGTGCGGGTGCCCTCGCCTTGCACCATCAACGGAAAATCGAGCCCGCGTTGTTCAAACTTTGTTTTGAGCATTTCATAGGCACGGTCCATCGCCTTGAGTGAAGTGAACAACAAAAATGTGCGGCCGCCGGCCGCTTCGATCAATGGCAATGCCGTATCAACAATGGCTTCTGTGTGGTTGGGGGTATTCGGCGGCGGCAGGTTTTCCGGCAGATACAACAGTGCCTGATTCGGAAAATCAAACGGTGACGGCCAGAACGCGGTTTCGATTTTTTTCTGATCGCCTTTTTCATTGAAGGCATCATCAACATCATCGTCTGACGCGGTGTCACCCAGATCGAGCAGGCCCATCTCGGTTTGGTAATGGCCAAAATCACCTTTGACAGCAAGGGTGGCCGAGGTAAAGATCCACGCGCGCTTTTGACCAAACACCTGTGCGTGAAAAATATTGGCAATCGACAGCGGCGTCAAATGAAACGCGAGTGATTGCGAAAACGCCTCGGCCCAGCGCACGTAACCCTCGATCGATTTGTCCTGCCAACTCGCCATACGCTGCGCAAATTCGTCGGCACGCTCCATACAATTCGCCAGTTCCTGCGCACGACCCGACTGGCTTTCGAGTAACTGCCGCAAATCCGCCAGCGCCTCTTGCGCATTGGCATAGGCTTCGGCAAAACCGTCCCGTCCAGCGACGGCCTGACCGGGGAGTTTGGCAAAGTCTTCCGACACCGCCAGTCGTAAATCCCGCGCGGCCAAATCCAGCACACCGGCGCCTTCCTGCAAATCCTTGAAGTCAGCCGCG
>JANPDI010000021.1:0-2832 GCA_031431435.1 Burkholderiales bacterium | reverse complement strand
ATATCGAGCGTGTTGTGGTGGGTGATAAACGGCTTGGCGGCGGCACCACCGGGAATCGGGTGCATCATCGGTGTTTCAACCTCAAGGTAGCCGGCGGCCACCATAAAGGCGCGAATCTCAGATACGATTTTGGAGCGCGTTTCGAAAGTGCGTTTGACTTCCGGGTTGACCATCAAATCCACGTAGCGCATGCGATAGCGCTGTTCCATGTCGGTCAGGCCATGAAACTTTTCAGGGAGCGGCCGCAGCGATTTGGTGATCAGACGTACTTGTGACACATTGATCGACAACTCACCGGTTTTGGTTTTGAACATCACACCTTCGGCACCAACAATGTCGCCGAGGTCGTAGTGTTTGAATGCTTCGAGCGCGTCTTCACCGACCCCTTCGAGATTGACATACAACTGAATGCGGCCCGAGGCGTCCTGAATGGTGGCAAACGACGCCTTGCCCATCACCCGCTTGAGCATGATGCGTCCTGCCACTTTTATCATCGGCGATTTGTTGGCCTCGAGTTCTTCCTTCGAAAAATGGCCGTATGTCGCGTGCAGATCAACCGCGTTATGTTCGGGGCGAAAATCATTCGGGAAGGCGTGGCCGCCGGTTTTTTCGCGGATCGCCGCCAGTTTTTGCCGGCGCTCGGCAATGACATGGTTTTCGTCAACCGCTGGCACGGCATTCGGGGTCGGATTTGGGGCGCTGTTGTCAGTCATGATCAGTCTTTCAGGGGGCGAGCCATTGGGCAGTAAGTTGGCCTTGTGGCCAGGTGAAGCGGGCGCGACGATTGCCGTTGCGGGAGAGTAACACCCAGTCGAGGCAATCAATATCGACTATTAACAAACAAAAATTCTCACGCGCCGTCGCGGTGAGCAAATCGGCATTGCCCGATGCGGGTGGTGGTGCGCCATGCGTTGGCGTAAAAACGTTTTGGCCGGGTGCGATCGTTTGGGCATAAGTCATGCGCGACCGATCATGCAGGTTTTTCCAGATATTGTCCGCCAGTGCGGTGCCGGTCTCAAATCGAACGCGGCCATTGAGGCGCAGCTGCAATTGGCTTCGGGCATCATAGGCAAGCACACTCACTTGCGGGTTGTTACCGAGACCAGCCATTTTTGCCGAGCGTGTGTCGGTATAAAAACGCAAGGTCCGCGCCGCCGTATCGACGTCACGCAAGATCATGCTGCGTTGTTGCGGAGCGCCATCGAGCCCGACATTGGCAACCACCGGAGTATGAAACGCCGACGTGCGGTCAGTGGCGCCATGCGCGAGTTGCGCCCAGGCATGGGCCAGCGCCGCCGTCAGGTCGTTGTAAAACGGCGGCATCGGCACGATGGTTGCCGTTTCAGGTGGCGTGGATGTCAGCGCATGGCTCATCATTACACGCCGTGTTTCAGGCTGGCTTCGATGAACAGATCAAGGTCACCGTCCAGCACCTTCTGGGTATTGCTGGTTTCGACGTTGGTGCGTAGATCCTTGATACGTGATTGGTCGAGCACGTACGAGCGAATCTGGTGGCCCCAGCCCACATCGGTCTTGGTCGCTTCGAGTTTGTCCTGTTCACCTTGTCGCTTGCGCATTTCAAGTTCGTACAATTTTGATTTCAACATCGCCATGGCTTCGGCACGATTACGATGCTGCGAGCGGTCGTTCTGACATTGCACCACCACGCCGGTCGGCGCGTGGGTGATACGTACCGCCGAGTCGGTTTTGTTGATGTGCTGACCACCCGCACCGGAGGCGCGGTAGGTATCAATACGCAAGTCAGCCGGATTAATATCGATTTCGATCGAGTCATCGATTTCCGGATAAACAAACAGCGACGCGAAGGACGTGTGGCGGCCGCCGGCGGAATCAAACGGCGACTTTCTCACCAGCCGATGCACCCCGGTTTCGGAACGCAGGTAGCCGTAGGCATAGTCACCCGTTACTTTGATTGATGCGCTCTTGAGTCCGGCGACCTCACCGGCAGATTCTTCGAGGATTTCGGTTTTGAAGCCTTTACGTTCGGCGTAACGCAGATATTGGCGCAACAACATCGACGCCCAATCCTGCGCTTCCGTGCCTCCGGCACCGGCCTGAATATCAATAAACGCGTTGCACGGATCTGCCGCGTTAGAAAACATGCGGCGAAATTCCATGTCGGCGACCGAGGTTTCGATAACGGCGGTATCGGCCTCAATGGCTTCGAGTGTGCCGTCGTCACCTTCGGCTTTGGCCAGCTCAAACAGTTCTTTGCCGTCTTTGACCGCGGCGGTCGCGGTCTGGATGGTGTTGATCACCCCATCGAGCAGCTTTTTTTCTTTGCCGAGCTCGGAAGCGCGTTTGGTGTCGCTCCAAACGGCGGGATCTTCGGTGAGGCGGGTGACTTCTTCGAGACGCGTTACCTTGGTATCAAAGTCAAAGATACCTCCGCAATTCGCCCAAACGTATGGACAAATCGGAAAGGGCATTGGAAATGGCGTTGACGCGGTCGGCTTCCATGAGCTTATTTTTCTAAAAAGTAAGGCTGAATTATAGCGGAGGGGGGTGTATTGCCATTGCGGCCATACAAAAATCGGCCAAAACGTGCCGTCATTCCAGCGCAGAGCGCATCGATTTGCGTCGTCCCAGCGGAGGGTGGGACCCAGACCGCCAGCGCCGTCATTCCAGCGCAGGCTGGAATCCAGACCGTCGTTTATCTAGATATTGAATGGACTAATGAAATGGACGCCCCCTACCTGCAACGGCATCGACGTGCCAAAGTGGAAGTGTCATCAACCACCAAAAGCAGAAGGAGGCGTCATGAAAGAGATTAAGGTAATTGGACTGGATTTGGCAAAGAATGTTTTTCAG
>JANPDI010000020.1:0-3867 GCA_031431435.1 Burkholderiales bacterium | reverse complement strand
GAAACATTCAGTGAATTTGCGGCACGCACCGGTCACCATATTTTGGAACGCTACGGCATGACCGAGACCGGCATGATCACCTCCAACCCATTACATGGTGAACGACGTGGTGGCACGGTTGGATTTGCGCTGCCGGGTGTGGACGTGCGGATCGCGCTTGACGATGGCGGCATCGCAAAAGCCGACCAGATCGGCCATATCGAGGTCAAGGGGCCGAACGTGTTGTCGGGTTATTGGCAGATGCCGGACAAGACCGCCGAGGAGTTCACCGACGATGGTTATTTCAAAACCGGTGATATGGGCGTGGTCAGTGCCGACGGTTACATTTCGATTGTCGGGCGCTCGAAGGATCTGGTGATCTCCGGTGGCTACAACGTTTATCCAAAGGAAATCGAATTGTTGCTCGATGGCCTCGATGGTGTTGCGGAAAGTGCGGTGATCGGCTTGCCGCACCCTGATTTTGGCGAGGCGGTTGCGGCGGTAGTGGTAAAAAAAGCCGGATTCAGCCTTGAAGAACCCGCCGTCATCGCCACCTTAAAGTCTCAACTCGCCAACTTCAAGGTTCCCAAACGGGTATTTGTGGTTGACGATTTGCCGCGCAATGCGATGGGCAAAGTGCAGAAGAAGTTGCTGCGCGAACAGTATGCCGGCACGTTTGTGCCGAAATGATGTTGTCCAAAACACCGTTGCCGCGTTGAAATTAACAAGCTTCCCACATAAGTCAAAGCTGAAATGATTGTATTTAACCTTTCTTGTCCGCAACACCATTATTTCGACGGCTGGTTTCGCGCCGCCGACGATTTTGAACGCCAATCGGCCAGCAGTATGGTTGCGTGCCCGATTTGTGGCGATAAAGACATCATCAAGCAGCTTTCGGCACCGCGTCTGAACATGGGCGCCACTGATGTTGCCGTTAGCGATGCGAGCCCAATGCCGCCTGCTGCGAACCTCGTCCAGGACGTACTGCCCGTATCAATGGTGCCCGGCTTGCAGGCGCACATGCTGACCCAGTTCAAACAGTTTGTGTTGGCCAACACCGAAAATGTTGGTCACAATTTCGCCGAGACGGCGCGCAAGATGCATTACGGCGAAGAGGCGCATCGCAATATTCGTGGCCGTGTGTCGGGCGAAGAGTCTCAGGCGTTGCGCGAAGAAGGCATCGAAACCGTCGGTCTGCCGCCGGGAATATTTATGGACGAGGGCGTGCAATAGCCGGCTGACCAAGCCACGGCTATCCGGCGTTGCGTTTGGCCGTCAAAAATAGCGCCAATGTTGCCGCCACCAGTAACACCGCACTGCCGGCGACAAACGGCGCTTTCACGAAATAAATCTCAGACAACGCGCCGCCGATCGCCATCCCGGCACCCAATCCGGTCACAATAAAGGTGCCCGACCAGGTAAACGCTTCCGTCGCATATTTTGCCGGGGCGATTCGCGAAATCAGCAGTGCCTGCAGGGCAAATGCCGGGGAGATGGCGCAGCCGGCAATAAACGCCATCAACGCAAATAAATAGCGTGACTCTTTTGCATCAACGGCCAGATGCAGACACATCAGCACGCCAAACACGGCGAGCAAGATTGCAAACTGCCGTTCCATTGACAGGCGCAATTTGCTCGCGCCAAACAGCGCCCCGCCAATCGCGCTGCCAAGCGAGTTAACCGCCAGCAACACGCCGGCAAATGCCGGTATGCCGAGCGAGGTGGTGTACGCCGGGTAGCCGACCTCCAACATGCCGCACGCCGTGGCGAGGCCGAACAGAATCACGAATATGAGGATGAGCCGGCGTTCGGTCAGGGGGCCCAGTAAATGCCGCTCACCCGGCGGCTCCTGCTGCCAATACTTGAGGCCGGGGTTGCGCATAAAAATGATGATTGATGACGTCGCCGCCAGCCATGCGACGATGATCGCGGCTTTGGGTGTCGAAAACGCCAAGACCAGTCCGATCACGGCGGGCCCCAGCGTGAAGTTGATTTCCATCAGTACCGAATCAACCGAGAATGCCATACGGCGATTGTCATCGGAATCAAAACGGTGCCGCCAGATGGCCCGGGTGAGGGTCGCAATCGGTGTGCTAAACAAACCCATCATGATCACGCAGGCAATCAACACCGGCATTGGTAGCGCAAGCCAAACCGACACAATCATCAACGCAAAAAATAGCGGATCCAACACGCCACATACCCTTAGCGGCAGCATCGGACCGATGCGGTCAATAATGCGCCCCTTGATTGGTGATGACACCGCCATGGCGATAAAGTAAACGCCGATGACCGAGCCGGCCAATTTGAAGTTGCCGAGTGCCTCACGCAGAAACATCACCATCGCAAAACCAAGCATACCAACCGGCATGCGCGAAAAAAAGGTGATGAGCAGTGTCTGCCTGACATCGGGCAGCGCAAGAAAAGCGCGATAGGGTTTGAGAAAACGATTCAGCATGGTGGGCAGCCTGGCCAGTCGGTCAATCAGACAGGCAGGCGACGATCAATAAAGGGTGGATACCGGCGTTCTAGGCGTTTAGGCGGTTGCGGTTGGATAGGCCCGCCGGTTTGTCGAGCACCGCGACCGTGAAGCGCGAGATACAAACCAGCCGGTCTGCCTCATCCGTAATGCGAATTTCCCAGAGTTGGGTGCTGCGACCCATGTGAAGCGGTTTTGCAATACCTGTCACCAGTCCCGAACGCACCGCACGCACATGGTTGGCGTTGATCTCCAAGCCGACGACGCTAAACGCGCTTGAATCGACACACAGATATGCCCCGGCGCTACCCATTGTTTCAGCCAGCGCCACCGACGCCCCGCCATGCAACGCACCCATCGGTTGGTGGGTGCGATGGTCGACCGGCATGGTGGCCGTCAAGTGGGCATCGCCGACTTCGATGTACTCGATGCCCAAATGTCGATCCAACGTCGGCGCGGGGCGGTTGAGTTGTTCGAGAGTGGGGCGGGTGAACCAAATGGCGGTGGCGGGTGCGGACATGGGTGGCAAAGCCGTTCGATCAATAAAGGGCGAGCGTCATTTTCGCACGCCAACGTCGTCACAACGTTATGCGATGGTGGGTCAATTTGACCGGCGGGTGCCTGTTCGACTAGCGCGCGATCGACGGTCGTGGCTGCGGCGCCATCGGCGGTGCGACCGGTGCATCATTCAGGCGCAGAAACTTGAATCCCGCCAGCACCTTGCCGGGCTTGCCTGCCGCCGTCTGTCGGGATTCGCGCTCGGTGGTACGGTTGATGAACGAGGCAAACGACTCTTCCCGAACTGCGGGCTCGGCAGAGTGCAGCAGATTGCGTTCGCCATTGACCCCGAACACCACAATGCCGACATGTGACGCCCAATAGCCGCCGTTTTGGCCGGAGATGACATTGACAAAATCACCTTCCTGCAACTGGTTGACGATGCCGGCAACATCAACCTTTGGCACATAGGTTTCTATGGTCGTTTCAACCGGCACGGCGTGATCAATCTTGTACCGCGTTCGGAAAAAATTCGTGCGGTCGACCGTGAGTGGGTAGGTGGCAGTGCGGTCACCGGCCAGGGTAGCGCTGATATCTTTGACCAACCACGCATTTTGCGGATTCCAGTCGGTCTCGGTGTAGTGGTTGCGGGTGGTGACACCAATCACGCCATCACGATAACGAATGCGTTGCAGCATCCAAAAGAATTCCTGCCACGATTGTGACATCGCCATCGCGTAGGTGTGTTCGGCAAACACCACACAATCACTTTTCGCCAGATTGAACAGCGGCTGGTCGTCAATGGTTTCGTAGGGAAATTCGCCCAGCAGATATATCTCATACGGTTGGCCGATATTTTTGCGACCCAGATGGGCGTTGCGTGCACGAAAGTCGGGTTCGACGACCTTGAC
>JANPDI010000019.1:0-47731 GCA_031431435.1 Burkholderiales bacterium | reverse complement strand
CACTTTTGCTGGGCAGATAAATAGACGGTTGGAATCGTCGGCGCCAGACGTTGTGCAATTTTTAATGTGCGCCAATCAAAACTCTGGATGGTCACGCGATGTTCCATCCCAATTGCACGGATAACACCGAGCAGCACCTCGACAAACACTTCCGGGGTCACGGTTTCACCGGGGCGCAGCGGCGAAATTTTGGTCTCGATATTAAATCGCACCCGGTCATCACCACGACGTTTGACCGCATTAAACAAATCCGTCAAGGTTGGTATCCGTGTGCCGTCAACGGCTTGTTGCGCGGAGAAGCGTCGCGCATAGTCGCTGCCCGGCGCGATCCGGCCGACGTCGTATTGCTGCAGTTCCGCCACCGTCATATCGACAATACAAGGGCCAAACTTGCCGCCTTTGGTTGATGCCGCCAGCCACGCACCATTGGCATTCCGCACAAAATCGGCGTTTAAACACGGATCATGCGAGACCACCACCACACCGTCACGGGTCACACCGGTATCGAGTTCCAACACATCAACCCCGATATCAAGCGCCCGCATAAACGCCGGCAGCGAATTTTCCGGCAACAGCCCGCGCGCGCCACGATGACCTTGAATCTCCGGCCCGGTCGCGCAACCTGCAAGCATAATCAACCCGGCCAAGGCGGCTGTACGCTTCATGCCGGACAATTTCCCGCAGACATCGAAGTGGCCGGGGCTACTCACTATTGCGCTGTTATTTGATCCGTTTGACCGGTATCGATGCGCCGTCTTGATGCAGCATCAATCGCACCACTTTTCCCGACTCGGCGACAAACGTCACCTGCGCATCAAATCCACTGCCAAAGAATGACATCGGCTCGTAGGCCAACATCTCAATTTTCCCCAGTCCCGGCACGCTGGAAAAGAGACGATCACCTTCACGGCTGACGGTCAGTATATTGCCGGGTGCAATTTCATAGGTGCCGACAAACGCATCAAACGATTTCGGATCAACATTGATTTTCTGGAATGTTTTTGCAGCCGCCAGCTTGGTCAACGGCCGGCGACTGTCGAGTAAATGCATGGCGATATCGGAAATATCCGAATTCGAATTCGACAGCACCACCACGCCGCGTTTGCGTTGCGGTTCAAACGCGACAAACGTCAAATAGCCACCGGTGCCGCCTCCGTGCGCGACAATTTTTTGGTCAAAACTTTTGTTCATCGACCAGCCCAGGCCAAATCCAACATCCGGCGTGTCCGTCGTATTGCGGTGGGTGCGCTGCATCGCCGCAAGCAACGAGGCGGTGTCGGCTGTGGCAGTGGCGCCCTTGAAACCCATATTGGCGGCAAGATATTTGAGCATGTCGTTGGCGCTTGAGCGCAGTGCGCCCGCCCCGGCCAGCGCCGGCAAATCCCAATACGACACCGCAACGCGCTGGTAGTGACCGGTGGTCATCCTTTCACGCATGGCGGGTGTCAACGTGATGGCGGTGCTGTCCATTTTTATCGGGGCAAGAATGCGGGTCCGCACCAGTGTTTCGTAATCAGTCCCGGCACGCAGTGCCAAAATATGGCCCAGCAGGCCCGCCCCCAGATTTGAATACTCGGTCGTCACACCAAACGGGCGCGTCGTCTTGTAATCATTCAGAAATGCATACAGTTGGGCGACCGTGTAATCAGCGTACGGGTTGGCGGGATCCTTCGGCTGCATATTCGGCGGCAAACGCGGCAGACCCGAGGTATGGCGCGAGAGCTGCTCGAGTGTGATTTCGTTGCCGTTCACAACCGGCGTCTTGACCGACGCCGGCAAATATTTTGAAATTGGATCGTCGAGCGAGACCTCGCCACGTGCGGCCATGTCGGCCAACAAAATGGCGGTGAACGATTTGGTGATCGAACCAATTTCAAAAACGGAATCACCGTCGAGTTGTTTTTCACTGGTGACACTTGGTTTGCCGTAGCTGACGATACGTGTGCCTTTTTCATCGATCAAGCCAACAACGATACCGACCCCGCGTTTGGCGATATCAATGCGCTCACGCAGAATCGCCTTGATCTCGTCATCACTAAATCCGGCCTTCGGTGGCAATACCGCGGCGGCCTTGTCCGCCTCACTCAAGCCCGGCTTGACGAAATAGCCCGCAACCCGGTATTGACCGTCTTTGTCGAGCATCGGCGAAACCGTCTCAATCGCATTTGGCAGTTTGCTGAACGCCGATTCAAACTTCACCACAACAAACTCGCCTTGCGCATTCTTGCCCGCTTTGGGTGCGTCGGCACCGCTCATTAGCTTGCGCGACGACATCGACCCGACCCCGCTACGCACCTGTCCGGCGGCGGCTTTCCACTGGTCTTTGCTAACTGCTTTGCGAAATGCATCGGCCGAGGCATCCCAAGACTCTTCGTATTTACCGTTGTCCAACAGGCTCAGGAAGGACTCGGCGGCGGCGACCGCTTGTTTGACGGCGGCGTCATCCTGCGCAAACGTCTCATTTGACATTGCCATCGGCAGCGAGGCGACTAAAATCGAGCAGGCGACTAATTTTTTTACGCAAAATGTATTCATCGATATGGCCTATTCATGTAGAAACTCCTAATGTACCCAGCTTTGGGTCCGCTACTTTTTGCGTTCAATTTTTGAAAGCCGATAGTCTATAGTCGATAGTGAAACACTTTTTCCATGGTGTCGTGCGCCCCTCAAGTGGTTCGAATTTAGCGTACTTGATCGATGCCAACGCCGCCTCCGAGAACATTTTCATGCCCCCTCTTGGCGTTTCAATGTTCGTTACTTCAGCTCTAAGTAATTCTCCCGTAACAGAATCGATCTCCAGGAGCATATCGACCAATGCCTCCAATCCAACCCGGCGCGCCGTAGTTGGATAGTATTTCTTTGCATGGGCAACAACATCGTCGCGCGTTAGCATTTTCGGGGCCTTTCCGGACGGAAATATTTTTGACGCTGGATACTCGCGGTGGGTAAGGGAAATCAGACCTTCACCATTCTTGACCTCGAAGGTCAACCGCGATTCGCCGAAACTTTCGTGACGAATGCAGCGATTTGTCATTGGAACGCCAAACACCCAATGCTTTAATGCATCTCTGGTCGCCTGTTCAAATGCTGGATTGTTTGGGACTGAAGAAATTGAGCGAATATCCTTTACCCGTCCTATTGTGTTGATAAGAACGTCAATATCAACAACGCCACCAATACCGTTTTTCAATGCCTCCTCTGGATAGGTCGGTGGAAATATTTTCAGTACGCGAGCCCAACTTTTTGGATCGGTGTCGTAAAACACGTCCGATTGGCTTTCTGCCACGGCTGTGGGAGCTGTGCCCTTTGTATCGGCTTGAGCGGCGACAAATTGTGGGTGGGACAAACCAATCGAACATAAAGCGAGACAACCAGACCAGCGACGCAATGTCGTTACCTGCATAGCGCAAATCTCCAGATGAGTTCTTTGATGAAAATAAAAAATTGCGATGTCTTGGTAACGACAAACTGCGTTAGCCGCAGCCGGACGGATGTTGAACTAGATCGGGCGGTGCCAACAGCCCGTATTGTGACCGAATCACCTTCACACTGCCACTGGCATCCGGCGTCAGCACATACATTGTGGAATGGTCGGATTCACACATTTGTGGCAATGTTGGACCACCCAGCGCGGCCAAAATCAGCGGTACGGTATTACTGTGACCAACCACCAGCACGACCGCATTTTTTGGCAGGTTTGGCGCACGAACGGCGGCAACAACCGCACCGATATGCTGTTTGAGGCCGTTGCGTTCGATCGTCATCACCTGTGGTGTGATGCGGCGTAATGCGGCAATGGGTTTCGCGGTGAGGATGGCGCGTTGCAGCGATGTGGTGATGATGTTGGTGACACCGGCGTCCTTTAACGCAACCGCCAATGCTTCCGCACGGACAATTCCAGCCGCTGACAAAACGGGATCAGCCGTCTTGTCATCAACCTTTTCGGCGTGCCGCACCAGGATGACCGTTGGCATTGGCGCAACGGCCGCAGGTTCTGCCGCCTGAGCCGCCGTCACCGGCAGCATCAGCGCCGCCAACGCTGCCGCTGCGACAACAATCAATAAACCCGGCCTCAGCAGCGCCATGTGATAACAACATTGATTTGGCTGAATGCCGGCATCACGAAGCCGCCGCCAGTCTGCCAACCTCACGCGCCTCAACTTCATCAAGCACATCACCGAGGAAACCGCCACTCTGGTGTGCCCAAAGGCGTGCGTACAGACCATCACGCTTGAGCAGACTTTGGTGGTCGCCTTCCTCAACCACCCGCCCCTGATCAAGCACAATCAAGCGATCCATTGCGGCGATGGTCGACAGGCGATGGGCGATGGCCACCACGGTTTTGCCTTCCATCAGCTTGTACAGGCTGGCCTGAATGGCGGCTTCGACCTCGGAATCGAGTGCGCTGGTCGCTTCATCCAACAATAAAATCGGCGCGTCTTTGAGTTTCACCCGTGCAATGGCGATGCGCTGCCGCTGACCGCCGGAAAGTTTCACCCCGCGCTCACCGACATGGGCATCGTAGCCGCGCCGGCCGGCTGGGTCGGTGAGTTGCAGAATAAATTCATGCGCCTCGGCACGTTTGGCGGCGGCAATCATATCGTCGTCACCCGCATCCGGGCGACCATAAACAATGTTCTCGCGCACGGAGCGATGTAACAACGAGGTGTCCTGCGTCACCATACCGACATGGGTGCGTAAACTATCCTGGGTCACATTGGCAATATCCTGGCCGTCGATCAAAATGCGGCCGTCGCGTATGTCGTAAAAGCGCAGCAGCAGATTGACGATGGTTGATTTACCCGCGCCAGACCGACCAACCAGCCCGATTCTTTCACCGGGGTGAATGGTCAGGTTGAATTTTTCGATGACATTCTTGATCTCGTTGCTGCCATCCTTTTCGCCATAGGCAAACGTCACATTGTCAAAACGAATTTCGCCTTTTGACACCTGCAGCGGCTGCGCATCTGGCGCATCGGTCACGGTATGTGGTTTTGACAATATCGTCATGCCGTCGCGCACGGTGCCGATATGCTCAAACAGCGCGGCGAACTCCCACAGCACCCAGTGTGAAATGCCATTCAGCCGCAACGCCATCGCGGTTGCCGCCGCCACCGCACCAACACCAACCTGCCCTTTGGTCCAAAGCCACAACGTCACGCCGGCAGTGGAGCCGATCAGCAACACACTCAAAATCTGGTTGACGACCTCAAAGGCGGTGATCATGCGCCACTGCCGATAGACCGTGACCATGAATTCTTGCATCGCCAACCGCACATAGCCGGCCTCGCGGTTGGTGTGCGAAAACAGTTTCACGGTGGCGATATTGGTATAGGCGTCAGTCACCCGCCCGGTCATCATTGAACGCGCATCAGCTTGTTGCTGAGCGACCTTGCCGAGGCGCGGAACAAAATAACGCACCGCCAGCGTGTATAACACCAGCCAGCCGATAAACGGTCCCAACACCAACAGATCAAAATTGCCGACAATAAAAATCATGGTCGCAAAATAAATCGCCACAAACACCATGATGTCGGCCATGATCATCCACACATCACGCACCGCGAGCGCTGTCTGCATCACCTTGGTGGCGACACGGCCGGCAAATTCGTCCTGATAAAAACTGAAGCTCTGCGACAGCATCAGGCGGTGAAATTTCCAGCGCAATAGCATCGGAAAGTTTCCCGCCATGGCCTGATGTTTCAGCAGCGCCTGTAACGCCACCACCAAAGGGCTGGCAATCAGGATGGCCGCCAGAATCAAGAAATGATGACGTTGACTGGTCCACAGCGCCGCCGGCTCGGTTTTGGCCAGCCAATCAACCACCTGCCCCAGCATGCTGAACAAAAACGCCTCGAACACGCCGATTGCAGCGGTGCATAACGTCATCAACAGCAAATAGGGCCGCAGTCCTTGTGATGCCGCCCACATAAACGCCAGAAACGTTTTAGGGGTCGGCGCCGGCGGCGCGTCGGGATAGGGATGAACCAGCTTTTCGAAAAACGAGTACACAGATTGACCTTGGTTGGTGGTGTGGCGGGCGACCAAATGACGAATCGTTCTGGCTGCGCAACAAGGCGCCAATTTTACAGAAACGGCTTCACCCAAGCGCTGTTGCATCGCGGCTTATTGCGGGATGCCAGCCACATTGGCCCGGATAGCGGCGTTTTGAAACACCATTATCCACGGGCACTTTCGGGCATTTTGCCGTGAAAACAGCCGTCAAATGGCGTGTTTCACGTTGGCTATGAACTGCACGACAACATCGAACATCCGGCCTTATGACGCGCCCAATCCGGGCGTTTCGCCGCAAATTCTTCACGTCCCGGCTGTTCGTCGTAGGGTTGGCGCATCACTTCCAACAGCGCATTGAGTACGCCGGTATCCCCCGCAGAGGCGGCGTCGATCGCCTGTTGCGCCAGATAGTTTCGTAATACAAAACGCGGGTTGACACGATTCATGCGTGTGGCACGCTCGTCTTGCGACAGGCCGTCCAACGCAATCCGCGCCACATAACGTTGAAGCCAGGCATCAAACTGCGGTTCAAATTGTTCACGCAAATCGTCGCGATAAAACGCCGCATGCATGAATGCGCGATTGCCGGTTGCATCATTGGTTACCCGCGCCAGTTGGCGAAAAAAGATGGTCATATCGACTTCGGCGTCGCGCATGAGTTGGAACAGTTCATTGACCATTGCCGCATCGTCGTCTCGCCACGCCACCAGACCAAACTTGCCGGCGAAGTTGGTGCGTGTTCGATCTTCGTACACGTCATCAAATCGCGCCATGCCGTCATTGAGCAACACGGTCAACGCCTTGGCTTCGGCGGATCCATCGACGGCAAGTGTGACCAGCGCGCTGGCAAGACGCTCGACATTCCAGCGGGCAATCTCCGGCTGACGACCATAACAATAACGTTTGCCCTCAGCGTCGGTGGTGTTTGGTGTCCAGCCCGGATCAAAATTATCCACCCACCCCTCCGGACCGTAATCGATGGTCAATCCCAGGATCGACATATTGTCGGTGTTCATCACGCCGTGCACAAACCCGACCCGCATCCAGTCGGTCACCATTGCCGCCGTCCGTGCGGCAATTTCGCCGAACCACGCACCCACTCTTTCAACATCATCATCCGGCAACACCAACTCAGCAAAATCGCGTGCAATGGTGAAGTCCACCAGCTGCTTTAATAGCGCCGTTTCACCGCGCGCGGCGAGAATTTCAAAGTGGCCAAAGCGGGTCAACGAAGGCGCAACCCGGCAGACGATCGCACCGGGCTCATCGGCGGCATTGCCGTCGTAAAACATATCACGCACCACATTGTCACCGGTCGCCACCAGACTCAGTGCGCGTGTTGTTGCGATGCCAAGGTGAAACATCGCTTCGCTGCACAAAAACTCACGGATCGACGACCTTAATACCGCCCGGCCGTCAGCCCGTCGCGAGAATGGTGTCGGGCCGGCACCTTTGAGTTGCAGCTCCCAGCGTTTGCCAGCGTGAACGACCTCGCCTAAATAGATCGCCCGGCCATCACCGAGTTGACCCGCCCAATGGCCAAATTGATGGCCGCCATAAACGGTCGCATACGGCTCACTTCCCGGCA
The DNA here is from genome assembly GCA_031431435.1 of Burkholderiales bacterium. Lineage (GTDB taxonomy): Bacteria > Pseudomonadota > Gammaproteobacteria > Burkholderiales > Usitatibacteraceae > UKL13-2. The sequence continues at coordinate 40,128 of JANPDI010000019.1, read as the reverse complement.
GGATGTTATTGCCGCCCAGCGCGTTGACCAGCGTGGACGAGTGCATTGCAACATCATCGAGGCCCAGCGCCGATGCCATTTCACGCGAATAGGCGAGCAAGCGCGGCGCGGCAACGGCGGTAGGTGGCACGCGAGACCACATCGCGCCTTTGACCTGACGGGTAACGTTGGTCGTCTCCGGGTCGCCGGGAAGTTCACGCAAAAAACGATTGTCGAATGTCAGCACATCGGGCCCGGCCAAAATGGAATATCGATATTATGCAGCGGACAACAGGTGTGGCCACGCAAACGCGCGTAGAACCTCAGGCGTTTGTTGCGCGACGACCATTTCCGCAACAGCCTCACCGATGGCGGCGGAATGTTTGAACCCGTGACCCGAACACGCCGATACAACAATCGTATCTTGCTGATGCGGCAGGCGGTCAATCACAAAATTGGCATTAGCGGTTGACGTATAAAGACAAGTGACCGCGCGGATACAATTTGATGTGACGCCGCGATACTTGCCGTCGATATGTTCGGCGTAAATGGCGTTGATCTCGGCTTGGCTAACCTCGCGCCGCACATGGTCCGGATCGGTCGCCGTCACTTGTTGCTCGATGCCAATCTTGATCGAATCCGCGCCGGCAACAGGTGGGAAGCCATAAGATGTTTGTTCGACCTTGCGCCCCCATTGCCAGATGTAAACCGGCACACCGCCACCACGTGCACCACCACCGACGGCCGAACGCCGCCAGGGTGACTGGACATCGTCATCAAGCTGAAACCACGCCAACACTTGTCGGCTGACTGTCAACATGGGCGACAACGATGGCACCAATTGCGGGATCCAGGCGCCGGCACAAATGATGGTTGTCCCGGCGGAATATTGCGCACGGTCGGTTGTGACAATCGTTTTACCGTTTTTGGTTGTGACAGATACGACTGTCTCACCGAAAGACAAATTCGCGCCGTGGCGCCCGGCCAGCAATAATTGCGCCGATACACATGCCTCGGGATTCAAATAGCCCGCGCCCGGTTCGAGGTAACCGCTCTCATCACCCTGCAAGATGAATTGCGGGAAGCGCGCGGCAATAGCGGCCGCATCCAGTTGTTGGTGGGCAATGCCAAACGATTCGGCGGCGCGAATGGTGGTGCCGAGAAAATCCACCTGCCCATGCCACTGGCCGCGTTCGCCCGCATGGGTAATAATGATGCCGCCGCATTGGTTGAGCAGGTCCGCACCAGTTTCGGCTTCTATCTCGCGCCACAATTGGTGCGAACGCAGCGCCAGAGGCACAAATTGTGCGCCCTCACCAATCGCCTGCCGGGTGATGCGGGTTTCGCCGTGGGTTGAACCATGAATATGCGGCGGTGTGAAGCGATCAATGCCGACAACCTTGATGCCACGTTTGGCCAGTTGATACGCCGTTGCCGCCCCCATCGCGCCCAAGCCGACGACCAATACCTCTGGTGTTTGGGTTGCCATGTTCATTCGTCGATCACCACGCGCTTTAGCCGTCCGGTGGAGCCACTCTTAATTGTTATCTGAATTTTGCGGCAATCGAAGTGTTCGGCAATCAGCCGGATCAATTCATCGTTGGCTTTGCCATCGATCGGAGGCGCTTTGATTTCAGCCAGCCACGAGCCATCGGCTTGTGCCGTCAGCGCGCTGACTCTGGCGTTTGGTTTGACTTTGATTTGCAAGACTTTCATATTGTGACAAGCTTGAATGATCTTGAATGTGGCGCCTATGGCACACGCCGGTAAACCCGTTGGAAACGTGTATTTTCGACCACGCCAAAATCACCGGGCGCATATTGCATCAGCCAGTCGTCGGCCGAGCCATGCAACACGTCGCCACCGCTGCTGCGTGCGATTAAAAACGCTGCGGGCATTTGTTTGGCCAATACCACCATGCGGCGCGCCTGATATTTGCCGTTGGTGCCGGCGTTGCAGGGAAATACCGGGAGATATTTGGCATCGAAGCGGCTGCGCGAAACGCTCCAGCGATCACCATTGGCCGCCGTGACGAGCGCGTCGCCCTTCTGATATCGATTGGGGCCCTCGCGGCTGACGAGTTCACCATCGGCCGGTGCAAAAGTAACCGCGACAATTTCTTCTTTGACCACCGTTACCGCAGCGTCATCGAGGGCAAGATTAATATTTGATAGGATCTGTTGCGTCATGTCACGTGTCTCCAATTACAAATCAGCCGGCACACGCGGCATCATGCCGGGGCCGGAAAGCAGACTGATGATCATCCATAACATCACCGTGCCATACAAGATTCGCGGCGCCCAGGTGGCGAGCTGCTCATACCAACTGTTGATGGCGTGGGTTTCCAGCGCCGTGTGTCGCAGCAACATTTCCGGCAACGCGCCGCTTTGTTCACCGGTATTGATAAACGCCACGGCACGCTCGCGGCTGGCGGCATCACCCAAAAACGCCGAATCGGCAAGCGCCTGTGACAACATCGCGCCGGCGGCAACACGCGGGGCAATGCGCGCAAACTCACGTTTGATCGACGGCTCCTCAATGGTGTCGAGCGCCAATGGCAGCGCGTCGAGCATCGAAATACCGGCCTCAAGCATCAGCGCCAGACTTTCCAAAAAGTCGCGCACGTTTTGGCGGATGATGAGCTTTCCAACGATCGGCAATGACAATAGCGGCGAGTTGACGTTTGATTCTTTTGCCACATGGGCGGGACGGGCCAGCCACCAGCGCAGGCCAAATACAATCAGTGCAATCACAATGAGCGGCCGCGTGATCTGAAACAAGTAACCAAACACGCCGATCGAACCGCCAATCAATGCCGGCAATGGTTGAATTGCCAATGCGAGCAGAAACACGGCGGCTGGCATCATCATGCGCGACTTCATGGTCGCGGCCTGCATGGCACGTGCGGTGTAAAAATCAGCCAGTCGCTGGTACACGCGCGCCGGACTGCCAGACATGACCGAGGCATGAATCAAGCGCGCTTCCATTTTTGTAAACAACCCGCTACGCTCGCCCGACATCGCAAAATCATGGCGCTTAATCAGCGCTCGCATCGCCACCAGTCGTGGTTTCGCCGGCCCCGCCACTTGCAAGACGACAAAGGCGCGATCAAACGGCAGGCCGGCGATCTCCATCTGCGCAAGCTGGGCGTAAAGTTCGGCGCGGATTCGAAATGGAAGGGGCTTGTGGGTTGTCATTCTGTTCGCAGTATGTCTGGTCGCGAAGACAATATCTCATATGTGAAACGCTAATAACGGCGGGCGTTTTGGGGCAAAATGTCATGGAAACGCGCTCTGCTGCTTATGTTTTTCAAACAAACTGCGACCAAATGCGTGGACACCCATTGCTGATCGGCTGGTTAGTCGCCGCCTAGTATCGCGTGGTGAAACGCCAGATGATCCGCCACAAACGTCGACAAAAAATAGTATCGATGGTCGTAATCGGCATGGCGTCGTAATGTCAGCGGCTGGCCGACGGCCTTGCACGCGGATTCCAACAATTCAGGATGCAACTGCTGCTCCGGCAAAAATTGGTCGGCCAACCCCTGATCAACCAAAATACCGTCTGGAAACAGCGCGCCACGACTGCGGATTAATTCACAGGCATCGTGCGCCGCCCAGGTCGAGCGATCCGCACCCAGATAACGACTGAAGGCCTTTTGGCCCCACGCACATTGGGTTGGCGCACAGATCGGCGCAAATGCCGACACCGACTGATAAAGCGTCGGATGGCGAAACGCCAGCGTCAACGCACCATGGCCACCCATCGAGTGGCCAAAAATACCGACACGATCCCGCAGTGCCGGGAAATTTGACAGCACCAACTCACGCAGCTCGGTGGTGACATATCGTTCCATCTGAAAGTGTTTGTTCCACGGCGCTTCGGTGGCATCGAGATAAAAACCCGCGCCTTCACCGAAGTCGTATTCGCCGGTCGCGCCGTCGATACCGGTATTGCGCGGACTGGTGTCACAGGTCACCAGCATTAATCCCAATTCGGCGGCGACACGTTGCGCGCCGGCTTTCATCATGAACGATTCTTCGGTTGCGGTCAGCCCCGCCAGAAAAAACAACACCGGTACCGGGCCGGCTTTTGCCTGCGGCGGTTGAAACACCGAAAAGCCCATCGGCAGGCCGATTGTGCTGGAATCGTGTTTATAAAAGCCCTGCTCGCCGCCAAAACAGATATGTGTACTAACGGTGCTGATCATGTCAGTACAACACCACTGAGCGGATTGATTCGCCGCTTTTCATCAGTGCAAACGCATCGTTGATTTTTTCCAACGGCATGGTGTGGGTGATCAAGTCGTCGATATTGATCTTGCCTTCCATGTACCAATCCACAATCTTTGGCACATCGGTGCGGCCGCGCGCGCCGCCAAATGCGCTGCCCTCCCATTTGCGGCCGGTGACCAATTGAAATGGCCGTGTGCTGATCTCCGCACCGGCTTCGGCCACGCCAATAATCAGCGAGCGACCCCAACCTTTGTGGCAGCACTCAAGCGCCTGACGCATGGTCTTGGTATTGCCGATGCATTCAAAACTGTAGTCGGCGCCACCGTCGGTGAGTTGCACAATCGCATCAACCACGTTCTCGACATTTTTTGGGTTGATAAAATGTGTCATGCCGAATTTTCGGGCGAGTGCTTCACGTGCCGGATTGATATCGACACCGATGATTTTGTCGGCACCCACCATCTTGGCGCCCTGAATCACATTAAGCCCAATACCGCCAAGACCAAACACCACCACATTGGCACCCGCCTCGACTTTTGCCGAAAAAATTACCGCGCCGATGCCGGTCGTCACCCCACAACCGATGTAACAGACCTTGTCGAACGGCGCATCCTTGCGGATTTTGGCGAGCGCAATTTCCGGCACCACCGTGTGGTTGGCAAACGTTGACGTGCCCATGTAATGAAACAACGGCTTGCCATCGATTGAAAAACGACTGGTCGCGTCGGGCATCAGCCCCCTGCCCTGCGTGGCGCGGATCGATTGGCACAGATTGGTTTTGCGCGACAGGCAAAATTTGCATTGGCGGCATTCCGGTGTGTAAAGCGGAATGACGTGATCGCCAGCCTTGAGTGTGGTCACGCCCGCGCCGACCTCGAGCACCACCCCGGCGCCCTCGTGACCAAGAATCGCCGGGAACAGTCCTTCCGGATCGGCACCCGAGAGCGTGTAGTAGTCGGTATGGCAAATGCCGGTGGCCTTGATCTCGACCAACACCTCACCCGCCTGCGGGCCTTGCAAATCAACTTCTTCAATGGTCAATGGCGAACCGGATTTCCAGGCGACGGCGGCTTTGGTTTTCATGGTGGGCGACAGAATATGGGATAGAGGATGGAGCTGTATTGTGCCGCATTCAGCGAATCGAATGCGCAGCGCTTATCGGGTTGCGCAAAATAAAACAGCCGCCGGATTACGCCGGCGGCTGTTTCAACTGCTAAATCGAACAACAGTTTGTTGTTGGCCTACTTGGTACCCAACAAATACTTGCCCAGGAAGGTAATGGTTGAGAAGAACTGGTAGTCGGCGTTTGCCTTCTTCGCAAAGCCGTGTCCTTCGTCAAGCGCCGTCATATACCAAACCGGCGTGCCGTTCTTTTTCACGGTCGCGACAATTTGATCGGCTTCTTGATACGGCACGCGCGGATCATTCTTGCCCTGCACCACAAACAACGGCTTCTTGATCTTGGCCGCGTTGTTCAATGGCGCAATTTTCTCCATGAATTTGCGCATTTCGGGGTCGCGTTCGTCACCGTATTCAACCCGGCGCAGGTCGCGACGATAACTTTCGGTTTTCTCAAGGAATGTGACAAAACTCGAAATGCCGACGACGTCAATTGCCGCCGCGATGCGGTCAGCGTAATTGGTCGACACCGCCAATGACATGTAACCGCCGTAGCTGCCACCAGAGACGGCAACTTTGCCCGCATCCAAATCCTTCTGCGTGGCAATCCAATCAAACAATGCGCCGATGTCCTTGACCGAATCTTCGCGCAACATGCCGTTATCCAGCTTCAGGAACGACTTGCCGTAGCCACTCGAGCCACGCACATTCGGGTAGATGATGCTGATGCCCATTTCGTCAGTGAAGTAGTTGTTACGTCCCATAAAGCCGGGCTGAAATTGTGCCTCAGGTCCGCCGTGGATGTTGACCAATACCGGCCGCTTACCCGGGAACTTGGCCGCCGGTGCGCGATAAAGAAAGCCTGAAATCATGCGGCCGTCAAAGGACTTCCAGCGTACCAGCTCGGGCTCGACAAATTTTGCGGCATCAACCTGCATGGTTTCGTGGGTGGTCCAACGCGTGACCGCCTTTGACGCGAGGTTATACGAATAGACCTCTGCCGGGCTGGTGGCTGACGTGATGTTCATGGCGAGGTTTGTGCTATCGCGATGCCAATCAACGCCGCCAATGGTGCCCAATGGCAGCTTCGGCGAGGGCAACAATTTATGATCGGGTGCGCTCATCAGCCGCAGTACGTTATTGCCGTCTTCGTTGGCAACAAAGGCAATCGTCTTGCCGTCGTTTGACAGGTCGACACTTTGAATATCCCATTTGATGTCACCCGTCAGCGCGGTGTGTTTGCCGGTTGCAAGGTCGATGTAGTTCAGGCGCTGAAATTCGCTGCCGCGGTCCGTTACTGCGTATAGGCCTTTGCCGTCATGGCTGAACTGTCCGCCGCTGTACGCCACCGTATCTTTGCCCTCTTTTTCGGTGATACGGCGGGATTTCGCCGTGGCGATATCAAACAACCAAAGGTAGCTCTCGTTCGCCGAAACATACTCCAAATACACCAGCTGTTTGTTGTCCGGCGAAAAACTAAAGCCAAACCAGCCGCCGCCGTCAAACTCAGCAAGCTTTTTGGCAGCCTCGGGTTTTAATGGATCGGTAATCCACAGCGTGGTGTTGATCTTGTCGGCCGAACCCTGACGGTTCACCGGTACCGTGGTGTAAACCATTTGTTTGCCGTCTTTTGTCCCGGAAACACTGTTGACACGCAGCCCGTCGGGTGACAACGGCACGGCATCGGATGCGCCGAATTCGCGGCGATACATACGCGTGACTTCATTGCCGCCCGTATCCTTGCCAAATAAATACGATTTGCCGTCTGGTGGCAGGTAGCTGGCGTTACGCACCGGCTCGGGGTAATCGGTCAATAGTTCAAGCGGCGCGCCCGGTTTGGCCAGCCGGTACATTTGCGGTGTGTTCTTGTGACGCCGCGAAATCAGCATTTCCATTTTGGTCGGATGCCAGCCTGTGAAACTGGTCGGCTTGAATTCGGTGTACTTGGCCACCTGCGCGGCGAGGCTTGCGGGCACGGCCGGTACGTTTTCCATCACCAGCGCGGCCGGTGGTACCACCGAATCCTGTGGGTGGGCAACGACACCATTTGCACCAATGGCAAACAACGCGGTGAATACAGCGGACGACAATGCGGACTTAAACAGACGCGGAGCGCGACGTGGGGCGGGTTTGGTTTGACCAACAGGAATCATCTTGTTTACCTCGGGTTGTGGGTTTGGATGGGTGAAGACGGGGTGCGGATGGGTGGTAAAAGTTGCGGAAGATTAGCAGAAATATGGCGAATGAATTATCACGTCGCCAATCACCGTGTCGCCACGCATATTGGGACCAAATGCGGAAAAAGCGGCATGAGCCGGAAACAGCTGCAGAAAAGTGAAACGCGTTGTCTGGCGGCTGTTTTCAGCCATTTATTGCTCAAGACGCCCTTCCTTAGGCGAGTTTCATTTCTGGCTATACGCCCAAACACGCCTGCCACAAGGGCATCGCATCGAGCAAATAGGCAGAATCGCCCGCCTTTGATAATTATCAATGCGGCTCGGCGTGCCAGATTGATACTGGGTGCAGGATTACGCAACACCTCGCTCATGAAAGGGAAACCAGATGAAAAAGCAAAATGCACGTGTTCTCGCCACCGCAGTTGCATTGGCAATACTTGTACCAAATGTCTTTGCACAAGCAGCCGGCAATGTGCTCACCGCGGCCAAAGTTGCGACACCGCCGACGCTAGACGGCAATGACAATGACGCCGCTTGGAAAAACGCCAAGCCGATATCCGTGAAACTAAAGGATGGCGAGAACTTCAACAACGGCGCGACCACCGCAACCCTGAAAGCCGTGTACTCAGGCGATACGCTGTATATGCTGGTGCAATATGCCGACCCAACTGAATCTGTTCGTCGCAGCCCTTACATCAAGCAAGCTGACGGCACTTGGCAAAAACTCAAGGACCCGGACGACAAGGGCGGCGACAACAACAAGTATTACGAAGATAAATGGGGGATGATCTGGAACATCAACAACTCGATCAAGGATTTCAACACCCGAGGTTGTGACACCGCCTGTCATGCGGGACAAAAAGGTAAACCATACGGCAATAAATATACCGAGTCCCCCGGCGAGTTGGGCGACATCTGGCATATGAAAGGTGTGCGCACCGCCACCGTTGGGCAGATTGACAACCAATATCTCAATGACACCCGTTTCGACAAAGAAAAATCACCCGAGGCCGGTCGCAAATCAGACCCCAAAACCGGCGGCGGTTATGCCGATGTCAAGCTGGTCGATGGCAAGCCCGAGTTTATGGACAAAAGCGCCAAGGCCGCGAACAAAGGCGGCACCTACTGGTTGCCCGAAAGCGCCAAGACGCCATTCGACGACAGCAAATTTGTCGCTGGCGACGAAGTCGCATCGATCATGGTTGCACCATTCACCGGTGAACGCGGCGCGATTGCTTATGCCGCCACTTACAAAGACGGCAAATACACCGGCGAGTTGAGTCGCAAGCTGGTCACCGGCGGCAAGTTTGATGTGCAGTTCGACAAACTCACCGGCACCTACGCGTTTGGCTTCGCCGCATTTGACAATGCCCAGGTGCGTCACGCGTATCACGGTGGTGCGCTATTGCTGAAATTTGCTAAGTAACACCGCTTGATCGACTGACGGGCGCGCCGGAATATCCGGCGTGCCCGGTTGTTTTTCTGCAGTCTTTATTTGCCGTGTAATCAAAGGGGAACAGCATGTCCACACCTGAAAACGAATCACCACCGGGCTGGTTCAAACGTTGGTTTGGCGTGTTGTTTCGTCCGAGCACACGCTTTTCCATACTGGCGCTGATCGTGGTGGGCGTGGTGCTCGGCAGTGGCGCGGTGATTGGCACACAGGTGGCGGTGCAGGCGACCGGCACCAACGAATTTTGTGTGTCGTGCCATGAGATGAATATCAACCTCGAGGAATACAGCGAAACCAGTCACTTCAAGAACCGTTCCGGCGTACGCGCCGGTTGTTCGGATTGCCATATCCCACATACCTATCCGCAAAAATTATGGGTCAAGGCACTGGCCGGCACCAAGGATATTTACGGTCATATGATGGGCGTGATCGACACCCCGGCCAAGTACGAAGCAAAACGCTTCGAGATGGCAACCACCGAGCAGGAACGTCTGCGCAAAAATGGCTCGGCTGAGTGCAAGCATTGCCACAATTTTGAGGCGATGAATCCGGCCAAACAAAAACCGTTTGCCCGCGCCGAACACAAGCGTGCGCAGGAAACCGGGCAGTCCTGCATTGAATGCCACAAAGGCATTGCCCACAACGAACCCGAAGCACCGCGCACCACACCGGCTGCGGCACCGGCCGGCGTCGCACCTGTCGACACCCTGCCCGCCACCGTGACAATACCCGCCGCCAGTGAACCAGCCGCCGCGATCAGTGCACCCGCTGCAACCCTCGCGCCAGCCGCCAAACCGGTCGAAAAACCTGCCGTGGCCAAACCCGCCACCATGAATACACCAGCCGTCGCCACGACAGCGACCGCAGCGCCGGTGTCAACTGAAAAATTCGACCAGGAGGCGATGTTAAAGCTCGCCAAGCGCAGCAACTGCGCCGGTTGTCACGCCCTGGACGAAAAAAAGAAAGGGCCGTCATATCGCAGTACCGCCGCCAAATATCGCGGCAAGCCGGACGCGACAAAGGCGCTGGTGGCAAAGGTGATGGCCGGCGGCGAGGGCAAGGACCACCCGGAAGTTGAAGTCAACGAAGCCGATTTGGCGAAGTTGACGCAATGGATTCTTGCGCAATAGTCCTCTGCACCGCGAATTGGTCAACCGTTGCGCGTGTTTGTAACGGCAGCACGCGCATTTATGTCGGCGGTGCCCCCGTGATTCGGGGTTGCGCCAGCCTGGCGATCGCGGCACAAAAGTCGTCCGCCACGTTTGCCTTGAAGATCAACTCTTGAACGCCGGCCGTCGCTGCTTGGGTGCGCAAAGCGTCATCGATAAATCCCGAGGCGATGGCCACCGGCAGGTCGGCACGCAGTTTGCCGACATTGTTGGCCACATCGATTCCGGACAAACGAAAAGACTGCAGTTCGACCGGATTTGCCATCAACGCCGGCGTAATTTTTTTCGCCGAGACACGCAACCCGACAAAGCGCTCGTCAACCGCCTGACCGACTTTTGCGGCGACCAGCGTCGCCGTCGATAGCTGTTGTTCCCCCACCAAACGCTGCATATCCTCGCGCAAAATCGCGCTGGCATAAACCAACAAAGATGCAATGCTGACGATAAAGATCACCAGCGTCAGCAGGGTCAATCTCGTCTTGAGCGAGCGCGGTTGCAGGTATGTCAGAAAATCCATGGGAACCAAAGTGATGACGTCCGGCCAAACCGACTGACCGGATTGACCGGTGCAATACCAAGCTGCCACTCAGGGGGTTGTAACCTGCTGACCGGGTTCGGGGCGAACCCCGGGCAGGGAAATGAAGTGCTTTTGCGCTGTTGCGGTTATATTGCAGTGGCCAGTCTACAGCCTCGCAGGTGGCATCAATCACAAAGCGATATCAATGGCTGCAACCCACTGCAACAATTACCCAAACAGGCGCGGCACCACCAATGCGACCGCGAGCAACAGGCCGTGCAGGGATGCGGCCGCAATCGTCATTTGAATGGCCGGCGCGAGTTTGGCGGGTGTGTCGGCATAACGAATCAAATCGCGCGCCGCGCGTAGCGAGAGTAATGCCGGCAACAACGCGATCAACACCGGCCAGGGCAGCCAGCCGGTGATCACGGCGGCGATCAGCCCACCGTAGGCCATGATCACCATCAGCAAATAGCCCCAGCGCGCGCGCGATGCGCCAAGCCGCACCACCCAATGATGTTTGCCGGCAGCAGCGTCGGCTTTGCGATCAGGAAACTGATTGATGTAGAGAATGTTGGTGACCAGCAACGCATAACCCGCCACCGCAATCAACGGCATTGCGTCGAAATACCCGCGCTGCACAAAATCCGCACCGATGGCGAGTAAAACAAACCCCGCCCACACACACGCCTCACCCATGCCACGACTGTTGAGCTTTAAGGGTGGCGCCGAATAGGTCCAACCGATGACCAGACCGGCGACACCGATCCAAAACAGATTGGGCGCCGAGACCGAGGTTAACCACAACCCGGCAACCACCACCACGGCGATCAACAATATTCCGAACACCGCCGTCTCGCGCAACGACAACACACCGTTCTGGATAAAACGGCTGCCACCGGTAAAGGGATAGATACGCTCGGTATTGTTGGCGTCGGTGCCGTTCAATGCGTCGTAGTAATCATTCAATACATTGATGCCGGCGTGCGCCATCAGGGCAAACACCACCGTCACCACCGCCGTCGATGGCGCAATCACCACCCCCGACGCATAGGCGGTGGCCAGCCCGATCAGGCAGCCGACCAGGGTGACAACCAAAAACGGCGGCCGCGTTGCCAGAAAAAATCGCAAGGCGGGGTTTGGCAACGCGGCAAGACTCGGTTCGGCGGCGGGCATGTCGAGCACTCCTTGCAAGATTGGCGCAATGAACGGGTAGCCGCCTGTTTTATCCAAGCAAGCAATATTGACCAACACCCTGATCTGCGCAAGCAACCACTATATTGGCGCGGCAATTTTGGTTATTTGATCTAGGTTAAAGCCGGCGGTGATTTCTGCCGGCGCCGCACAATAACCTGGCAGCAGGCCAGAAAATGTAAAGTCGCCAAACCACGGGCGTTTTCAAGCCTTTTTGGCTGAAAACACCCGCCTATCGGCGTGTTTTTATATTTGATCTGTCACATTTGCCGGCCACGCGTGTCGCGACCGCCACCGGCGTGGTTGTCAGGAGGTTTGTTCGGCGGGCCAAAGAAAACATTTGATGCTGTTGCGCTTGCATTAGGTCGGTTGCATCTCGTTGCATCGCGCCGGATCTGGCCAATCAACTGAACCAGTTTGTGACCGGCCGCGAGAATTACTTTGCATCATCCGATACTGACGCGCAAAAGACTCTTCTGTGGCGACAAGGTCAATTGGGTTCAATGGGCGCATTTTTCGGCCGGGAGTATGCAAGAATTCCCGCCTTGAGGTTTTTCCCCCGGCCAATTCAACCTCGCTGCTTTTTCCGTGGCCCGCCATCTGAATGGATTTCTCCAATGCGTGTTTTTTCCTCTTCCCGCCTGTGGTTCATCTGCGGTTCAATTGTGATGTCGGTATTGATTGCCGCATCGGCTGGCGCACAGACCAGCAAACGTCCGCTCACCCACAATGATTTCGACGCCTGGCGCAGTATTGCCACACCGGTGTTATCCCGCGACGGCAAATGGCTGGCGTATTCGGTGCAGCCACAGGATGGCGACGGCGAACTGGTGATCCGCGAATTGGCCACCGGCAAAGAAACGCGGGAAGCGGTCGGCAATCTGCCGCCGCCGGCGACCACACCCAACGAAGAAAATCCCGACGCACCACCGGTGCCACGCGCCATTCGCGTGGTATTTACCAGTGACAGCCAGTTTTTGGTTGCAACAACGTTCCCGCTCAAAGCGGAAAATGTCGCGGCTCGCAAAGCACGCAAGCGACCCGACGACATGCCCAAGGGCGGTTTGCTAATGGTCAAACTCGCAACCGGTGAAGCAACACGTATTGCCAATGTCAAAAGCATGCAAGTACCAACCAAGGGCGGCGCATGGGTTGCGTATCTGAAAGAAGAATCCAAACCCGAGCCGGTCAAAGCGGCTGATTCCGCCAAGCCCGCCGCTGCCATACCGGAAGCCAAGCCCGACGAAGACAGCGATGATGATCAGGCCGCGCGTCGCGCCGCGGCCGGCGCTGTTGCGCCACCGGGTGCTGCAGCAGCCACCAGCCCCGGTGCACCCACCGCGCCAAAATTCGGTACCGATTTGGTGTTGCGCGATCTCGCCACCGGCAACGAACGCACCTTTGCCAACGTTTTGGAGTCCTCGTTTGCGCGTGATGGCAAAACGCTTCTCTATACCGTTGCCGCCAAAGCCGACGCCGATAACGGTGTGTATGCGGTAACACCACAAACCGATGCCGCACCGGTGGCACTGCTGACCGGCAAGGGCAAGTACCTCAAACTCGCATGGGACCGTGAACAGACGCAGGTCGCATTTGTCAGTGATCGTGACGATGCCGCCGCCAAGGTCCCGGCGTTCAAGCTCTACCATTGGTCGCGCGGCATCGCCACCACCGCCGCCAAGGCGTTGGTTTCGTCCGCAACAACGGGATTTCCGGCCGGCATGACGGTGAGCGACAAAGGTGTGGTGGCGTTTTCGCGCGACGGCAAAAAACTCTATGTCCCCGCCGCCCCTCCCGGCAAAGCACCGCGTGCCGCCGATGCCGGCCCGACCGACGACCAAAAAGTTGTCGCTGATTTGTGGCGCTGGAATGACGATCAAGTCCAATCGATACAAAAGGTGCGCGCCGTGCAGGAACGCAACCGCAGCTATCGCGGTGTGTTGGATCTCGCCAGCAACCGTTACCTGCAAGTCGGTGACGACACCCTGCGCAACGTGTCGGCAAGTGACGACGGCACCCGCATGGTCGGCGCAGACGATCGTGCCTACCGCCGGCTAGTGGATTACGTCGGTGGCTACACCGATCTTTATGTGATTGACACGACAACCGGCACGCGTAAGCTGGCGCTCAAAAAAATGCGCGACAGCGGCAACTTCCAATCCGGGCAATGGTCGCCCGACGGCAAGGTGCTGATGTTTTATCAAAACAAACACTGGCACGCGCTTGACACCGCCGACGGCAGCATCAAACGCCTCACCACCGGCATGAAGGTCGCGGTTCACAACGAAGAACACGATTCGCCCTCGCCCGCCGGCGCATACGGCACCGGCGGCTGGACCTCCGACAGCGCCTCGGTGCTGATCTACGATCGCTTTGACGTCTGGCAGGTATTTGTTGACGGCCGCCCGCCGCAAAATCTCACCCGTGGCGAGGGCCGCAAGTCAAAAATCCGATTGCGTTTGCAGCGCATCGAACCGGTCGATGAAGACGACGATGAGCGTGGTATCGACAGCAAAAAACCGTTGGTGCTGCGCGGTGAAAGTGAAGTCACCCGCGCGTCCGGTTTCTACCGGACAACGTTTGCCGCCACTTCCGCACCGCAGCGTTTGATCTGGGGCGATAACAACATCCGTTATGTTGGCCGCGCACAGGAAGCCGATGTGTTGCTCACCACGGCGTCGCGCTTTGACACCTTTCCGGATTTGCAGACCAGCGATGCCAGTTTTGCCAATACGAAAAAAGTCAGCAATGTCGGCGCGCAGGTTGCGGCGTTTAACTGGGGCACGTCGGAATTGATGGCATTCAAAAACGCCAAAGGTGTGCCACTCTCGTCCGCACTTTACAAGCCGGCAAACTTTGATGCGAAGAAAAAATATCCGCTGATGGTCTACATTTATGAGCGGCTGTCTCAAAACGTGCACGCTTTTTCGAATCCGGCGCCAAGCCAGAATATCAACCCGGCGCTGTACGCCAGCAACGGCTATGTGATTCTCATGCCGGATATCGTCTACACCACCGGCCAGCCGGGCAAGAGTGCACTTGATGCAGTGATGCCGGCCATCGATAAACTCGTCAAACAGGGATTCATTGACGAAAAAGCCATCGGCATTCAGGGCCACTCGTGGGGTGGTTACCAGATCGCGTGGATGGTCACGCAGACCAACCGCTTCCGCGCCGCCGAAGCCGGTGCGCCGGTCGGCAATATGACCAGCGCCTACTCGGGTATTCGCTGGGGCTCCGGGTTGCCGAGACAGTTTCAGTACGAGCAACAACAAAGCCGCATCGGCAAAAGTTTGCAGGAAGCGCCGGCGCTTTATCTGACCAATTCACCGGTGTTTCATATTGCCAAGGTGAAAACGCCGTTGCTGATTCTGCACAACGACCAGGATGACGCCGTGCCGTGGTATCAAGGCATCGAGTTATTCCTGGCGATGCGCCGCCACGAAAAAGAAGCCTACTACTTCAATTACAACGGTGCCTTGCACGGCCTGCGCCGGCGCGCCGATCAGAAAGATTTTGGCTTGCGTATGAATCAGTTCTTTGACCACTTTTTGAAGGGCGCACCAAAGCCCGAGTGGATGGAAAAAGGTATTGCGTTTAACGACCGCGAAGATGAGAAGGATCGATTCAACCAGGCAAAAGCAGCGAGCGCTGAAAAAAAGTAAGCGTCGATTTTTAATGCTCCCGACCGGACCAACACCATGACGGTCCAATGCCAATATGATTTCAGCGGCAAGGTGGTGTTGATCACCGACGGCATCGGCCTCGCGGCGGCAAAGATGTTTGTCGTCGCTGGCGCAAAGGTGCTGGTGGTCGGGCGCAATGTTGAACGCGGTGCCGGTCCACTTACCGGCAATTGCCCGTCAACCGTTCCACCAACTCATAACGTGTGGTTGCACCATTCACCTCGACCAGCGTGAATTCACGATCACCCGCCGCGGTAATCGGATTGATGTCCGGCGGCCATACCGGCCCATCGTCATACGCCCACGCCATTTTGTTACCGGCCACGCTCCACGCGCCGGTAATGGTGGTGGCGTTAACAGGTGCGTTTTGTGATGGCTCGGCAATGAACCTGCCATCAGCTTCGAGCGTTACCATATAGACCATCTGCCCGCGTATTGCTGCCCAAATACCAGCGTAGCGACAGCGCGCGGATACCAGCGGGTCAGATGATGCGGTCGCACCGGCGTTTGTCGGATTGCCGCCTGTGGTCGCGACCGAATCCGTTTTGCCGGATACCGCCGCCTGACCGAGTTCACACGCGGCGAATTTATTAACAGCAGTGGACGCCGAAACCGCGCGACCAGATGACGCAGCCTGCTCCAGGCATTCGACTTTTTTTGCAGCCTGTTGCCGGAACATTGTTTTATACGCGAGCGGCAGGATGATCATCAACGCAACGGTCCAGCCGATGATGCGCAGGGCCCAGGTTGAACGGGATGAGGTATGTTCAGTCAGTGACATTGATGGGCCATGATTAAGGACAACTGACGGTAACGAGGAAGAATTTGGTACAGCGCGTTATGAATCGACAACGTCATTGACAAACAAATTGGAAACCGGCAAGAATGCATCAGAACGTCTCGCTGGTCACTCCCGCTTGTATTTTCCATTTGTATTTTTGCGAGAGCATTGATCATACAAAAAGCAGACTAATACTAAACGGGAGTCCCAATGATTTGCAAATACATTTTTCAGCTACCGACGGCGGCTGTTTCGGTTGCGTCGCGCAATTTGCTGACTGGCACTGTTTCTTTTGTATTGCTTATTGGTAATGTTTGCGCCCAGCAAGTTATCGACAATGTTGACCTTGATGGCCTTGGCAAGAGCGCCATTGTGGTGCGCTCAACCACGACGTCGCCTTCGCTGAAGGCGGGACGGTTTGCCGGAAACACGTTTACCTTTACAGACGTAACGGACCCCGGATTGAATTACCGATTGCTCGGCGCCAATAAATTGGATGCCGGCGCCAAGAGTGATCTGTTGATGCAAAACATCACACAGGGCGAATTCGGCGAGGCACGCGCACTGCTGGATTTTGATCCGACCCGAGAACGCCTGATTCGCAATGTCAAACGCACTTGGGACGTTCAAGCCGTCGGCGATTTAGACGGTGACGGTTTTGGCGATATTGTCTGGCGCTACGTTGTCAGTGAATCACCTGATACCGGTGTGTCGTACATTTGGTTTACGGCAGGCGCCCCCAACACCAACGCCACGGTACAAAATCCGACCAATGTCACACAGGTTCGCAAGCGTGGCGGTGCCCCGCTGACTTGGACATTGTTGGGTGCGGCCAATATCAACGGTGACAGTGCCGCCGATATGGTCTACATCAGCCCGGAAGGCGTCATTCGTGTATTGATGGCGACCCCCGGCCGGACCTGCGCAAACCTTTCAGGCGGGACCGTTCCATCTGGCATGACCGCACAAAAATTTGGCAATTTTTCCGGTGATGGTCGTGGCGACATCCTGTTTCGAAATAGTGTCACCGGTGCCGTACAACTTGCGAAGCTCAATGCCAGCGCATTGACCCTGCCACCTTATACCGGCGCGCCGGACAATCAGGACGCCTCGTGCACATCGAGCGCGCTGGTGATTCCCTCGACGACCGTCACATTGCCCGTAAGCGAGGTCACCTGGCGGCTCTATGCTGTCGGCGACTTTGATGGCAATGGTGTTACCGATATCGCCTGGCTGCAGACAACCGGTCAAATTACGGTTTGGCTGATGAATCCAGCGGGTGCTGCACCAACCGTCATCACCAATGCTGGTACCGCGCCATTCACGGTGGCCGCGTCGCAGAGCGGCATATTGTCGGACGCCAAAGTTGCCGGTGTTGCGTACACCACATCATCCGGTGTCAGCGGTGTGACGGATGCCGACGGCAATTACCGTTACAACCCTAATGACACCGTAACATTCACGCTTGGGACATTGCAGCTGGGAACGGTCACCGCCAACGGCGTCATTTCGCCAATGGAATTATCGGTTGGCAATGCCAATAAATTAACCAATCTATTGGTTTTATTCCAGTCACTGGATGCGGATGGCAATGCCGCCAACGGCATCAACATCACCGCACCAACGGCCGCCGGGGTCACCGCCGCCATTAATTTGACGTCAACGCCTTCCACGTTTGCTTCGGGCGCGAATACCGCCCTGCAGGCGGCAATGACGGCGGGCGGATTGACCGGCGCGATCAAAACGGTTGATCAGGCCAATGCCCATTTTTCGTCACAGGCGTTTCCCGTGCTGGCCGAAAACGTCTATGGCATCGTCGGCGCGACCTCGGGGGTGATGGTTCGTTTTGGGCCGACCGGCGAATATATGGTTGGCCAGCCCGATGTGGATTTTTATCTCCAGGCAAACGGTGCGGTCACCACAAATCCAACCAGCACCAAGATCGAAACTGCCGGTGTTGAACATGGTTTTGCGAGGGTGACCGGCTTTGACGCAAACGGCTTTCGAATCATCGGCACCACCACTGTTGACACCAATCTCCAGGCGGGCCTCTCGCATTCCAAGTTGACGGATCGGATACGGCCCGAGGGAAGTGGGTTTCGCACGCAAGACAATGAATTGATACCAAAAATCGAAAATATTCCCGGTTCCATTATTGGCGCGTGGTCAATTTTCTCAACGGCAATCAAAAACCAGACAGTGGTTTTTGGATCCAACGGAAAATTCATGTTGTCAGATCCATTTGGTGACCCCGGTGCCAGCCCACCACGTCCGGGTGTCGAGTTCGGTTCGTACACCTACAATGCCAGTACCAAAATTTTGAAGGTATCCAATCCAATCTACGACACCAATGGCGAAGGCGGATTATTCCAATCGAGTGCGGCACAACCTGCGGGGATGAGCTTTACGCTCAATGCGGACGGCATTACGGCGACGTTGATCGACCTGACGTCGTCGCCGCAGACAGTATTTACCGCCTATCGCATTTCAAAATAGCCGGTGGTTTGAATACAAAAAAGGGGGCATTGCCCCCTTTTTTATGCCGTCAATTTCAAAGCCCCGGCTGACGGCAGTCGCACGTTAGACATTAATCACTAGCCTGTCTCCCCGGCGCAGGCCGGGCTCCAATTTCAATCAAACACGTTGTTGAATTTACTTGGGCCCAGGCCTGCGCCGGGGAAAGGGCATATGCAAGCACCAAACCGCGTTAGACACTCGCCAATAATGCTACCGTGCCCAACCCACCATCGGCACAAATGCTGACAACCGCCTTCTTACCGGCACCCATTGACGCGAGTTGTTTGGTGGCTTGTGAAAGGATGCGCGCACCGGTGGCACCAAACGGGTGACCAATCGCCACACTGCCGCCGTTCGGGTTGAGGCGCTCCCACGGGAATTTGCCGAGTGTTTGGTTCACCTTCACTTTTTCACGCAGGAACGTTTCACTTTCGAGCGCGGCGATATTGCACAACACTTGTGCGGCGAATGCCTCATGAATTTCCCACAGGTCGATATCGTTGAGTGTCAGGCCGTGGCGCGCCAGCAGGCGCGGAATCGCGTAGGCCGGGGCCATCAACAAGCCCTCGGTAAAAATATCCACACCGGCAATTTCATAGTCGAGCAACTTCACCCGCGCCGCACCCGGCGGCAACTTGGCCAGCCCCTGTTCATTGGCCACCCAGATCGCGGCGGCGCCGTCGGTGAGTGGTGACGCATTGCCGGCGGTAACCGTGCCAGTCCCGCCGCGATCAAACGCGGGCTTGAGTGTCGACAGCTTTTCCAAGGTTGAATCGGCGCGTGGAATACCGTCTTTTGTATTGCCGTTGATATTGATGACAAGGTCATTAAAAAACCCGTTGCTCATCGCCTTGACGGCGCGGGCGTGGCTGTCATACGCGATTTTGTCCTGCGCGGCACGCGGAATTTTCCAATGCTTGGCCATTTCCTCGCAGTGTTCGCCCATGCTTTTGCCGGTTGAGCGATTTTTCACGCTTGGGATATCGAGCCGGATATCCTTGAACCTGATATTGCCAATGGCATCAAGTCGCTGGCCGAACGTACGCGCCTGCATCACCGCCCGCAACCAATTTGAAAACCCCTGCGTCAAACCGATCTGCACCTGGCTCATCGCTTCAACCCCACCAACCATCGCCAGTGGCACGTGGTCGCTCAACATGCCGGCGGCTTCAAACACACCCACCATCGAGGTCGAACACGCCTGCACGTTTGAGTGCGCCGGAATGGTCGCGTCGAGTTTGGCATCCATCAATACTTCGCGGGCGATATTGCTCCAGCGCAAGCTCGGGATCACGGTACCCCAGATCATCAGATCCGGCCGCGCCACCTTGGCCATTGCCTGCACCACCGGCACGGACATTTGAATCGCGTCATACCCTCGCAGGGCGCCATCTGTCTTGTAAAAAGGTGTGCGTAATCCGGGGACGAGATAAACGGGTCTCATAACAACTCCTTAAGATGGAAGAGCAACAGCAATCATTTGTGGCATCGTCGATCGACGATTGCGACAGCTAGGTCATCTGCGGTTTTTGCACCTTGGCGTACGCGGCAAGCAATTGGGTATGCATTTTGCTGCCCTCGAAGTTCGACCCCAATACGCCCAAGCCGAAGAACTGCTCCTTGCGCGTAACCAGTGCGGTGGCTTGATTGAGCGTCGCGTCACCAAACAGCAGCCGCAGGTTGGCGTGATATTTTTGATAGTCTTCAAGCTGCAGCATGTTTTCAATACAACGATAAACACGGCTGCGTTCTTCACCGAGTTGACCAAACTGGCTGATCCACGCGCAACCATCGAGCGCGGCATCATGATCCCCCGCCGCCAACCCAAGCAATGCAATCAGTTCGCCCACACGTAGGTCCACCCAGTTGGTGCCGGCATCAGCGGCCAGCCCGATCAATGTGGTGATTGGCAGGTTTTCGGCAAGCTCGAGGTCGAGCAGCGTTTCCAGCAGCGTCGCACATTCGGCCTGTGTCAATTCAGGCAAACGCAGAATGCCCGGTCGCACCAGATTGCCGACGGTGTTGTTTTCCCATTGCAGTTCTTCGATCGGATAAATCTCAGACATGCCCGGCACAAATATGCGGCAGGCGTAAACACCAAGGTGGGTAAAGTCCGCCACATAGATTTCGTGCCCGCTGTCGTGAATGCACTGAACCGACCAGTTGTAGTCTTCTTCGGTGGTGGTGCCAAAATTCCAATCAACAAACGGGAAATCCGGTGTGTCACGCAAAAATTCCCAGCTGATGACGCCACTCGAATCAACAAAATGAATTTCCAAATTCTGTGCATCGGCGATTTCGTCACGATCAAACCCTGGCGCGGGGAAGTCACCGAGTGAATCGAGCGCCCTGCCCTGTAGCAATTCGGTCAAGGCGCGCTCCAATGCCACTTCAAATCGCGGATGCGCGCCGAAGCTGGCAAAAATGCCCTGATCTTTCGGGTGCAGCATGGTCACACACATCACCGGATAGCGGCCGCCGAGTGATGCATCCTTGACAACAATGCCAAAACCGGCCGCGCGCAAACCACGAATGCCGGCGGCGATACGCGGGAACCGATTGATCACCGCTTCCGGCACATCTGGCAGACAAAGCGCGTCGCGAATAATGCGGAACTTGATGTCGCGCTCAAAAATTTCGGACAACGCCTGGGTGCGCGCCTCCATCATGGTGTTGCCGGCCGACATACCGTTGCTCACATAGATGTTGCCAATGACGTTCACCGGAAAAAGCGCGGTGGCGCCGTCACGCACGCGCGTATAAGGAATGGCACAAATGCCGCGCGCGGCATTGCCGGAATTCAAATCGATTAATTGATCCGGACGCACTGCTTTTTCGGGATTGTAGAACTTCTGCAACTCGGCATTGAGCAACCCCTTTGGCCACGCCTTGCCTTTCGCGGGGAACCATTGCTCGTTCGGATAATGCACAAATTTATTGTTGGCCACTGTTTCGCCGAGGTAAAAGTGGGTCCAGAAATAGTTGGTACTGAGGCGCTCAAAAAATTCGCCGAGCGCACTGGCTCGCGCCGCCAATTCCGAGCCGCCCTTGCCGTTGCTGAACAAACGTGTGCAATCGCGGTCGGTGACATGTACCGACCAGATGTTTTCGATTTCATTGAGCCATGAGCGCTCGACCACATGAAAACCAATCGCGTCGAGCTTCGCCAGCAGCGTCGAAATGGATGACTCAAGTGATGCGTCTTTGCTGGGGATGAATGTTTCAGTGGCTTGCATGTGCGGCTCCAATAGATGAAGCCGACAGGATACGCGAAGCGCATGTCATTGCCGGAACGTTGCCGCTGCAACACCCCGCCAACGGAATTAAAACACCAATCAGGGCGGGCGTTTTGAGGTCTTTATGCTTGGGAATAGGCGTCGAATGGCGAGTTTGCACGCCGCGTAACGTTTGCCACATTACCAAAACGGTTCGCGGCTCGTTAATGACCTACCGGCGCCCAATAATCTCGTCAAGATGTTTGATCAGCCGGGCAATTTCGTCGCCGGTGTTGTAATGCGCCATCGATACGCGCACCACACCGCCCTGCGCCTGCAAACCGAGCGCCTCGACCAGCCGGCGCGCATAAAAATCGCCAAAACGGATACCGATACCGTACTGATCCAGATGCTGTGCAATCACCGATGACTGCTTTCCGGCCACCACAAAACTGATGGTCGGCATGCGGTTGCCGTTGGTGACGTGGCGGTGGCCGATGATCGACACCCCCGCCTTGTCGCGCAGGTATGACAACAGTTGCTCGGCGAGCATATCTTCGTGGCGGGCAAAGGCGTCAAACGCCGTTTGCATGTGTTGGCGGCGGCTACCGGCTGCGTCCAGTCCTGTGGCCAGTCTTACGCCTGTATCAACGAGATACTCACCAATGCCTGCGCAACCCCACGACAATTCAAAATTGACGTTGCCCGGTTGCAGCGTGTACGGCAACACCTCGGGGCCGATAAAATGATGGTTCAGGCTGGGCAGCGACAACAACAACTCGCGCCGGCCCCACAGCACCGCGTAATGCGGACCAAACACCTTGTAAAAACTGAACACATAGACATCCGCGCCACTCGCCTGCACATCCACCAGTCGATGCGGCGCATACGCCACCCCATCGACACACAATTTGCCGCCGACCGCGTGCACCCGCCTGGCCACTTCCGCGACCGGATTCACACTGCCGAGTACGTTTGAGGCGTGGGTCATCGCCACCCATTTGGTGCGATCGGTTAGCAGGCGATCGAGATCGTCGAGTTCGAGCGTCAGACTGTCGCGGTGCACTTCCCATATCTTGATGACCGCACCGGCTTGTTGCAGGCGCATCCAACCACCGATATTGGCCTCGTGATCGGTGTTGGTGACAATGATTTCGTCGCCGGGTCTAATACCCGGCAGCAGCGCCGAGGTGAGGATAAACATCAGCGCCGTGGTCGCCGGCCCCATCACCACTTCTTCGTCGTGTCCGGCGTTGATCATTTCCGCCACCGCACGCCGCGCCGACAACACGCGCTCGGCGGCACGTTGCGAGACGGGGTAGCTCGCGCCAAGTTGTACGCTGGTGGTCAGCAAATAATCGTGGATCCGATCCGCCACCCGCCGCAGCACCTGCGAGCCGCCAGCGTTATCGAGGAAAACAAACCCGGAGGCCAGCGCCGGAAACTCGGCGCGAACAGCGTCAAGATCGAGTGTTGTTGCCGCCGGCGCTGGCGTGAACGTGTCTATTTGAGCAGTCCCATGCGTTTTGCCGCCTCGGTGACCACCTTGGCGCGCTCGGCCATAAATGCCGGCACTTTGTCGACGCCGATATCAATCAATTCAAAGCCGCCGTCCGCCATACGCTTCTGGAAATCCGGGTCCTTGTTGATCTCAAGGCAAATATCCGACACCTGCTTGCGCATTTCTGCACTGGCGGATTTTGGCAGGGCAATGCCGCGAAAGGCACCGTCAACCCAGTCGATGCCCAACTCTTTGAAGGTCGGCACATCCGGAAATTGTGGATGGCGTTTTTCAGTGGCAATGGCGAGCATGCGAGTGCGACCTTTTTGCGCAATCGCGAGGGTCACGTACGACATCGCCATGCTGACGTGGCCGCCGATCAATGACGCCACCAGATCACCGGTTCCCTTAAATGGCACATAGGTGGTTTTGACATTGTTGGCGGCGTTAAAGCGTTCGGTGGCGACATGATTTGCCGAAAACGTCGCCGAACCGGCAACCGAAATGGTATCGGGCGCCGCCTTGGCGGCTTTCACCAGGTCTTGGTAGGTCTTGAACGGGCTTTCGCTGCGCACCACAATGGCATCAGGCGTGTAGTGATAAAAACACACGTTTTGAATATCGTCGGTCTTGTATTGCACCTGGCCTTCCATCGGCTGCAATATCAAATGCGGTAGATTGGTGCTCATCCATGTGTAGCCGTCGCCGGGGAAGGTGTTGGTTTGTGACCACGCCAGTGCGCCGCCGCCGCCGGGCTTGGATTCGACCACCAATTCCTGATTAAATTTTTTGCGGAATGCGACTTGCTGAAATCGTCCGGCGATGTCGGATTCACCACCGGGTGCAAACGGAATAATGTATCGCACCGGTTTATCCGGATAGACCGCATGCGCCACGCCGCTGGTCAACGCCGCCAGACCACCCGCCGCCACCAACGCCAACTGCAATGTCAACCGCTGTCCTGTCAATTTCATGGTATTTCTCCTCATGGTTATTTGATGTCCGCCGCCAGTATTGTTATCTGACGTTGTCGGTTCTTGCTGGCACTTCGTCATGTTTTAGTGTTGTTACAAGGCTTCCGCAATCGCGCGTCCCACGTCAACCGTTTTTGCCGTGCCGCCCATGTCGGGTGTGCGCGGTCCATCCACCAGCACTTTCTCGATCGCACTCACAATAGCATCACCGGCGGCTTTATGCCCGAGATGTTCGAGCATCATCGCGCCCGACCAAATCTGGCCGATCGGGTTGGCGATTCCCCTGCCATAAATATCCGGCGCGCTGCCGTGCACCGGTTCGAAACACGATGGAAACTCGCGCTCTGGATTCAGATTGGCCGATGGCGCAATGCCGATGGTGCCGGTACACGCCGGCCCGAGATCCGACAGGATGTCGCCGAACAGATTCGAGCCGACCACCACGTCAAACCAATCCGGGTGTTGCACAAAATGGGCGGTGAGAATATCAATATGGTATTGCGACGTCTTGATATCGGGGTACTTGGCCGACATTTCTTTAAAACGCTCGTCCCAATACGGCATGGTGATGGCAATGCCGTTGGTTTTTGTCGCCGAGGTCACGTGTTTGCGTTTGCGGGTCTTGGCAAGCTCAAACGCATATTTAAGGATGCGATCGACGCCGCGACGGGTGAAGATGGTCTGTTGCATACACATCTCGTGCTCGGTGCCGGCATACATACGTCCGCCGATCGACGAATATTCGCCTTCGTTGTTTTCACGCACCACCCAGAAATCAATGTCACCCGGTTTGCGTCCCGCCAGCGGCGAGGGAATACCCGGCATCAGCCGCACCGGACGGACATTCGCATACAGTTGGAATTCACGCCGGATCGGGATTAACAATCCCCACAGCGAAACATGATCCGGCACGGTCGGAAAACCAACCGCACCGAGGTAAATCGCATCGTGATGCCGAATTTCGGCGAGACCATTTTCCGGCATCATCTTGCCGTGGGCGGTGTAGTAGTCACAGCTCCAGGGCTTCTCGTCAAATTTGAACGAGATGCCAAATTTGCGGCCTGCCGCCTCAAGTACCCGAATACCCTCGGGAACAACTTCTTTGCCGATGCCGTCACCGGCGATGACGGCGATATTGTGCTGTGTTGATCCCACGGTGGCGCGCTCCCTGTGTTGATGGTCCCATTATGTCGGTTTCCGCAGTGGCACCGAAACACCTGACAGACAAAGTTTGCGGTGTCGGTTGCCCCGACCGCATTGACGCCGGTCACGCGCGCTAGCATCATCGCATCACGATTTGCATTGTGCTGAAATGCCCCCAGATCATTTATTGGCCTATTGGTCTATTGGTGCAAGGCAAACGTAAGCAGGCTTTGCCGAAAACTCAACATATTGGACGTCACCCGTGAAAATTGATTTTGTTTCTGATATTGCCTGCCCCTGGTGCGCCGTTGGGCTGAACGCGCTTGAACAAGCGCTCGCCCGCATCGGTGACAGCATTCCGATCAACATTCATATGCAGCCATATGAACTCAACCCCGACATGGCCCAAGACGGGGTGGATGCGGGTGAATACCTGATGAACAAATATGGCATGAGCGCCGAACAATTGCAGGCGTCACGCGCCAATCTGCGCGCGCGCGGCGCCGATGTTGGTTTTACCTTTGGTGAGCGATCACGCGTCTGGAACACGTTCGACGCGCATCGCCTGCTGTATTGGGCAGGCGAATTGGAAAATGACGGCAAGCAGGGACATCAACGAGAATTGAAACATGCGCTACTGGGTGCATACCATACCGATGGCCGAAATCCGGCCGCCACCGATGTGCTGCTTGACCTGGTCAAACAGGTTGGGCTTGACGTTGAAGCGGCACGGGCAGTGCTGGCGTCAGGACAGTTTGCGGCTGAGGTGCGCGAGGCGGAACGCCATTGGCAACAAAGCGGCATCAATGCCGTGCCATCGGTCATCATCAACGATCGGCATTTGATTCAGGGCGGCCAGCCGGCTGAGGTGTTTGAGCAGGCCATACGCCAAATTGCGGCAGAGTCTAACGTTGCGGCGAATCCGGCTTAGCTTTTTTCTAAAGCGCGCCGATCAACGACGCAACTTCTTTGGCCGAATCGTGCAGAATTTCCTGCAGGGTTTCCTGACCGACCACCATATCAATGCTGGCATGAATATCCTGATCGGCGTGAATGGTGGCCTCGCGTAATGGCGACTTGACCGGTGACAGTTGGTAGGCCAGCAGCAACGTATCGCCAAGTGTGGTCGGCGGAAACGACAGATACCCCGTCCACAACATTTCAATGGCACTGACAACCGGTTCCGGCACCGCGAGCGACTTAAACAATGCGCGGCCGATGTCACGTTCCGGTGTGTGTTCGATATCGTCTTCGTCACCGCCGATCCAGTCGGTTGCGCTGCCGTCGAGAAGCCCCGGGAATTCAGCCGCCCGATAGACCAGGTAGAAGCCACCGATCTCATGCAGCATGCCGGCGAACAACGCCGTCTCGGCGTCCTGGTTGGTGACCCGCCGTGCCAGCATCTGCGCCAGCGCGGCAACATGTGCGGTGTGTTCCCATAACGACGCCGCCAGTTTGCGGTGTGCGGGTAACTGGGCACCGGCCGCCATCAGACGCGTGATCATCACCGTCGCGAGCATTCTGACGGCGCGAAAACCAAGCAATGTCACCGCCGTTTTAACGTCGGTAATGATGCGTCCGCTGCGGTTGTAAGCGACCGAATTGGCCAACGCGACCACACGAGCCGACAACAGTGGTTCGACCTTGATTTGACGGGCGATGCTGTCGGTTGAACAATCCGGGTCATCCAACGCCTGATGAATGCGCATCATCGCCATCGCAGAAGTCGGGAACGTCAGCCCACCACGAGTCGCCTCGGTGACCAGGGTTTGTAATGTCTCGCGACGGTTCATATCAGACGAATCCTTTGGCAGGTTGGGCGCGGCATGCTTTCGCGCAACGCGCCACATGTGCATAGCCAGTTAACGGCGTGAATTTAGGATACTTGAATGCTTGGCGCCTATGTGCGCCCGGACCAATTTTGCAAACACCATATAGGACGGCGCTTTTCAGGCATAAATGGCTGTAAATGCCCGCCATGATTAGACTTACCCAACAAACCGCTCTTCGCCCATGGCGGACCAAACCAGCACCTCAAACACGCCAGAAACCTCGGTGTCATGTGCATATCGTACAATTGGGTATCTTTATACCGAGACCGCCTGTGAATCTGCGACCCCAATCAAAATCCATCGCCGCCGCTGTCAGCCTATCAATGGCGATCGGCATGTCATCGCTACCGTTGATGTTGACGCCGACAGTGTTGTTTGCCCAAGACACCGTGACCATGACATTTGTCAACGCCGACATCGCCTCGGTGATCAACACCATCGGCAAGGCCACCGGCAAAAATTTCATTATTGATCCGCGTGTGACCGGCAATATGAACATCAATGCACCGACACCGGTCAACAAAACGGTGGCCTACGATATTTTACTGACGGCGTTGCGGGTACACGGCTTTGCCGCGGTCGAAGAAAACGGCGTGGTGAAAATCATCCCGGAGGCCGATGCCAAAACGTCAGGACGGCTGGTGGCACCCGGCGGCAGCGCATCGGGCGATCGCATCGTCACCCAAATCATTCCCCTACAAAACGAGTCCGCTGCGCAGCTCGCCACGGTATTGCGTCCATTGGTGGCACAAAACAACTTTATCAGCGCTTACCCCGGCAACAACATGCTGGTGATCACCGATTACGCGTCGAACGTCGAACGTATCCGCAAGATCGTCGCGGCCATTGATGTACCGGCCTCGAGCGATTTACAAACCATCAAATTGCAACACGCCAGTGCGGTGGATATCGCCAACCTGATACAGCGGCTGATGCCGGAAGCGTCACAAAACCCGGCCAACCCCGGCGCACCGGCCAAACTTTCGGTCGGCGTCGAACCGCGCACCAATATGTTGATTGTGCGGGCAGACACACCGGCCTTGGTCACCCGACTTCGCACCCTGGTCGCGCAGGTTGATATTCCGACCGCCGCCAACGGCAACATCAACGTGGTGTATTTAAAAAATGCCGAAGCCACCAAGGTCGCCGAAACCCTGCGCGGCTTGCTGAGCGGATCGAGCGGCGCAGCAACCTCGGGTGCCACCGTCATCAACCCCGGCACCGGGGCCGCGCTGCAACCGGTCACGGGTGGCGGCGGCGGTGCCGGTGGTGCCGTCTCGAGCAACGTGCAGGCCTACGCCGCGACCAATTCGCTCATCATTACCGCACCGGATCACGTTTATAACTCGCTGCGTAGCGTGATCGACAAGCTCGATCAACGGCGTGCGCAGGTACACGTTGAAGTGCTGATCGCCGAGGTCACCTCGGCGGTGGCGGCTGAGTTTGGTATCCAGTGGCAGGATCTGACCGGCATCAACAAGCCGGGCGCCAATGTGATCGGTGGCACCAACTTTGGCGGCAGTGGCAGCAACATCATCACCAGCGCGCAAAACATCGGCACCATCGGCCAGGGCCTCAATATCGGCGTGGTGCGCGGCAGCGTGAACATTCCCGGTATTGGCACGGTGCTGAATCTCGGCGCACTGGCGCGTGCATTGGAAAACGACCAGCGCGCCAATGTGTTATCGACACCAAACATTCTCACGCTCGACAACGAAGAAGCCAAATTTGTCGCCGGCCAAAACGTGCCGTTTGTCACCGGCAGTTTCACCCAAACCACCACCGGTTCGAGCAACCCATTTCAAACCATCGAACGCAAAGACATCGGTCTGACCTTGCGGGTCACGCCGCAGGTGTCAGAAAGCGGCTCGGTCAAGTTAAAAGTGTTTCAGGAAATCTCCAGCGTGGTACCGACCTCCTCTGCCATCCGCTCGGCCGATCTGATCACCAACAAACGCTCGATCGAAAACACCGTATTGGTTGACGATGGTCAGATCGCCGTCATTGGCGGGCTGGTGTCGGATGACACCAAAAACGGCGACAGCAAAGTGCCGTTGCTCGGCGACATCCCGTTTTTTGGCAACTTGTTTAAATACCAAACACGCAGTCGCGAAAAAACCAATCTGATGATCTTCCTGCGACCAGTGGTGGTGCGTGATGCCAAGGCAACATCGCAACTGACCGGCTCCCGCTACGATTACATTCGGGGCGAACAGGCGAATTCAATCAAGCAAACCGATTCGCTGCTGCCACCGGCCGGCGGCCCGCTGTTGCCAACGCTGTTGCCAACCCTACCGCCGATGGAGTCGGCCATCCCGGCCAAGAAATAACATGGGCTCCAGCGACGCCAAACACCGCGAAATGCTCGAAACCGCCGACCGCGACACGGTGCGGCTGTTGCCGTATCACTTCGCCAAGGCCAAGGGTGTGATCACCGCGCGCATATTGGTTAAACCCGATGGTGCCAATGAAATCGAAGTCTGGCTGGCGCCGAATCCGGAGTCTTCAACTCTCGCTGAAGTACGCCGCCTGACCGGCAAAACACTCAAACACGTGTTGCTGTCGGCCGACGAATTTCAAACACGTTTGGCGCGCGCCTATGCGTTTGGTGCCGCGGGCGAGGATGACGGTGACCGGCACGTCGCGGAGATCGCCTCCAATATCGAGTCTGAAGCGGATCTTGCGGCGCTGACCGAGTCGCTGCCGGAAATCACCGATCTGCTTGAGACCGAAAACGACGCACCGATTGTCAAACTCATCAACGCACTGCTGACACAGGCGGTGCGGCAGCAGGCGTCCGACATCCATCTGGAAATTTTTGAGCGGCGTTCACTGGTGCGTTTTCGGGTCGACGGCGCGTTGCACGATGTGGTCGAACCCAAACGCAATCTGCACGCGGCATTGGTGTCCCGCGTCAAAGTGATGGCCGAACTCGACATCGCCGAAAAACGTCTGCCGCAAGACGGCCGCATCATGCTCAAAATTGCCGGCCGCTCGGTTGATGTGCGTGTTTCGACCCTGCCGACCGGCCACGGCGAACGCGTGGTGATGCGATTGTTGGACAAACAAGCCGGCCGCCTTTCTCTCGATGGCTTGGGCATGTCGGCAGAAACCCTCGGCCAACTCGACAAGCTGATTGATCAGCCACACGGCATCATTCTGGTGACCGGGCCAACCGGCTCGGGCAAAACCACCACACTATATGCGGCGCTGTCACGGCTCGACGCCGCCACGCGCAATATGATGACGGTTGAAGACCCGATTGAATACGATCTGGATGGTGTCGGTCAAACCCAAGTGAACGCCAAAATCGGCATGTCGTTTGCGCGTGCCTTGCGGGCGATTTTGCGGCAGGACCCGGATGTGATCATGATTGGTGAAATTCGCGACCTTGAAACCGCCGAGATTGCCGTGCAGGCGTCCCTCACCGGCCATTTGGTCTTGGCCACCCTGCACACCAATTCCGCCGCCGGTGCCGTCACGCGTCTGGTCGACATGGGCATCGAGCCGTATTTGCTGGCTTCCACCCTGAGCGGCGTATTGGCGCAACGTCTGGTGCGCAAGCTCGACGGTTCGGGTGATCCGGAAGCCTTCCGCGGCCGCACCGGCATCTATGAATTGCTCACCGTTAACGATGCCATTCGCGGCTTGATCCACGACGGCAAGGCCGAAGCTGATATCGCCGCGGCGGCAATGGCCGGCGGCATGAAGTCGCTGCGTGAAGACGGCATGCGCTGGGTGGAGCAAAAAGTCACCTCGCGCGAGGAAGTATTACGCGTCACCCGTGATTAGCGGCTAATCAATGCCAGGCTTCAAATACACCGCATACGATCTGGATGGCCGCGAGCAACGCGGCGTGATCGAGTCCGACAGCCCGCGTCTGGCGCGCGCGGTGTTGCGTGAGCAGGGTTTGTTTCCGCTGGATGTGTCTGCGATTCATACCAAGGCCGCCAACGACAGCAGCATCACCCCGCGCATGTCACGTGGTTTATCGACCGATGAATTGGCCGGCCTGACCCGCCAACTCGCCACACTGGTCGGTGCCGGGTTGACCATCGAAGCGGCGCTGAGTGCATTGATCGAACAGGCCGAAACCGAACGCGAGCGGCAGGTGGTGGCGGCATTACGCGCCAACATTCGTGAAGGACTTTCCCTTGCCGAAGCCATGGCGGGTTTCCCACAATCGTTCTCAGAGTTATATCGCACCCTGGTCGGTGCCGGCGAAGCGTCCGGAAAATTATCCGATGTGCTGTTAAAGCTCGCCGATTACGTGGAAGAACAGCAGGCGATCAAACAAAAACTCATTACCGCGATGGTCTATCCGGTCATCGTCATGTCGATTTGCCTGATGGTGGTGGTGGGCCTTATGCTTTACGTGGTGCCGCAGGTGGTGGGTGTGTTTGACGCGACCAAACAGGCGCTGCCGCTGATGACCCGCGCGCTGCTGGCGCTGTCAACATTTTTGCAATGGACCTGGTGGCTTTGGCTACTCGCCGGCGTTGCCACCGTATTTGTCTACCGCGCATTGATGGCCCAGGAAAAATCGCGCCGCCGCATACATGCATTTTTGCTGACCCTGCCAATTTTTGGCCGCTTGATCCGGGTGCGGGAATCGGCGCAACTCGCCGCCACCCTGTCGATTCTGGTCGGCAGTGGTGTGCCGGTATTGGCGGCGCTAAATGCCGGCGTCGGTGTGGTGTCGAATCTGCCGATGCGTGAGGCACTCGCCCGCGCCACCAATCAGGTTCGCGAAGGCGTGGCGTTGTCGCGCGCATTACAATCACAGCAGACCAAGCCGGCCTTGTTTCCACCGGTGATGCTGCATTTGATCGCCTCGGGTGAAGCCAGCGGCCGTTTGAGTGAAACACTCGCGAGCGCGGCACGTCAACAACAACGCGAACTCGAAACCCGCACCGCCAGGCTAGCGGCAATGATCGAGCCGGCCATGATTGTTGTCATGGGCGTGATTGTGTTGTGCATCGTACTGGCGGTGTTACTGCCGATTTTTGAACTCAACCAACTTGTTGCCCGATAATCCAAAACCAATCTACCCATGACGACCACGACACGACGCACAAATCTCCGACTCGCCGCCGCCCGCGGCTTCACCCTCATTGAAGTAATGATTGTGGTGGTGATCCTCGGTATTCTCGCGGCGGTGGTGGTACCCAAAATTCTCGACCGCCCCGATCAAGCCAAGGTCACCGCTGCCAAAGCTGACATCGCCATCATCATGCAAGCGCTGAAGTTGTACCGGCTCGACAACGGCTTTTACCCGGCCACCGATCAGGGCTTGCAGGCGCTGGTGCAGAAACCGACCTCAAACCCACAGCCGGCCAACTGGAAACAGGGCGGCTATATCGAACGCCTGCCGACCGACCCGTGGAAAACACCTTATCAATATTTGAATCCCGGCATCAAGGGTGAGATCGATGTGTTCAGCTTCGGCGCCGATAAACAATCCGGCGGCGAGGGCAACAACGCCGATATTGGATCGTGGGCGCTTTGATTGAACGCGCCGCGCCCTCCTGCCGATGCGCGCTTTCGGGGAAAAACGCCCTGAAAGGCCCGCGCGGTTTCACGCTGGTTGAAATCCTGGTGGTGGTCGTGATTGTCGGCATCGGGCTGTCGATCGCGGTTTCAAATTTGTTTGTCAGTGACGAAGAGCAAGTACGTCAGGAAGCCGAACGCCTCATGGCGTTGATTGAAAAGACCCGTGATCAGGCGGCGTTCTCGGGTTATCCCATCGCGATGCGGCTCACCGATCAGGGTGTGGCATTTATGGAACGTGATCCCAACAGTATCGAAGCCAAGTGGATCGACGCCACCAGCGGCAGTTTGAAGCCGCGCGCCTGGCGTGATGGTGTGACGGCATCACTGGCCGTGTCCGCCACCGACACGGCGTCTGCGGCACGCGGGGGCACTGATGCGCAGGTGGTCACGTTCCTGCCGGCCGGTGTTGGTGTGCCGTTCACGGTGCGGGTGGCGTCGAGCACCCATCAACGCATGATTGTTGGTGACGCCCTCGGCAACGTGGCGTTTGCCGCGACCAAAGCCGCACCATGAACGTTCGGCAAAACAATGCCGCTGGCTTTACGCTGATCGAAGTGCTGATCGCGCTGTCGATCCTGTCGATTGCACTCGCCGCCACCATGCGTGCCACCGCGATGGCCACCACCAGCGCCGATGAAGTGAAACTAAAGACCTACGCCACCTGGGTGGCGCAAAACCGCATTGCCGAACTCACCGCGCGCCAGGTGTTTCCCGGCAGCGGCGAACAATCCGGTGAAGCGACCATGGCCGGTATCAATTTTAAGTGGCAACAAACCACCAATGACACGCCGAACATTGCATTTCGCAAAGTCGATGTGGCGGTCATGGTCGCGGGTGAAACACACAAACGCGCGGTGTTAACCGCTTATCTGACGCGTGGCGGCTCATGATGCCGCCGGTCAATTTCCTCATGCGGCCGCAACGTGCACACCAGTTTGCATTCACGTTGATCGAGGTGATGGTGGCAATGGCTATTTTTGCCGTGCTGGCGGTGATTTCATACAAAACGCTGTCGAGTATTTTTGACACACGCGAACGATTGCAGATCGCCTCGTCGGCATTGCGCGATCAAGCGCTGTTTTTTGCGCGTATTGAAAGTGATCTCAATGCCTTGTTGCCGCGGCCGATCCGTAACGGCGACGGCGCGACGGAACCGGCGCTGAAGATTTTGGCGGCCACACAAACCGCCGATGACGCAACCATCGTTTTTTCGCGGACCGGTTTTGCCGCCGCCAGCGGTACCGCCGCCGCGCCGCAGCGTATCGGCTACCGCCTGAAAGACAACACCGTTGAATTATTGATTTGGGATGGACTCGATCTGGCGCCACGCGCCTTGCCAAACGTTTACGCCTCGCTTAAGGGCATTCGTGATTTTCGCTGGCGCATCCTTGAAAAAGAGCGGATCAACGACCCGAGCGCGACTTGGCGGCTTGACTGGGATTCGGGCAATGCTGTCACCACGCTTCCGGTCGCATTGGAACTCTCGATCACACCGGTGGCCGGGCCACCTTTGGTACGGATATTTTCATTGCGCAGTGTTGGCAACGTGGTTGGGGCCGGCAGTGCGGGTTAGTCGTCCGCCATCCGTCGGCAACCGCGCCGCCCGCGCCGCCCGCGCCACCCGCGCCACCCAACGCGGCGCGGCGATCATTACGGCATTGCTGGTGGTGATGCTGGCCGCCACCATCTCAAGCATTTTGCTCGCGCAACAATCGGAGGCGCTGACACGTGTGCAACGCGCCACCGAACGTGCACAGCTCAACCTGTTTGCCAACACCACCTTGACGTGGGCACGCACGGCCCTACTGGCCCAGCAAAAGAACAGCACCTACGTCTCGCTTGGCCAGCCCTGGGCGCAGGGACTGGTGGCGCGACCGATCGAGACGGCAACTGCCGCGGGCGTATTGCGCGACGCACAGGGCAAATTCAACATCAATAATTTGGTGGATGGTGCCGGCAAACGTCGCGAGGAGGATGCACAGGTATTTATCCGTCTGCTGAAAATTTTGAAACTCGACGCCAATATTGCGGATGCCGTGGTCGACTGGCTTGATCGCGACGACGACACGTCGGTACCCGGCGGTGCGGAAAACGGTTACTACTGGAGCCAGCGACCGGCGTATCGGGCGGCCAACCGAACCATTGGTAGTGTTGATGAATTGCGGCGCGTCAAAGGCATTGATGACCGGGTATTTATCGCCTTATCGCCGTTTATTACTGCCTTGCCGGCGACTACCAATGCCCCGCGAACATGGATCAATATCAACACCGCCCCGCAAGAAGTGTTGCGTGCTGTTCTGGATAAGGTTTCGGATGATGAAATAGTCGAAATCATTCGGGTGCGTGTTGATTTTCCATTTTCGACGAAAGACCATGGGTTCAAGGAAATCGGTGGAATCAAAGACCGGAAGACTATTCCAGCGGATTTGGTCGACAATTTTCTGGATGTGAAAAGCCGCTATTTTGAAGCCGATCTGGCCATCACCGGCGAGGCGTCGCAGGTGAGGCTGGCAGCGTTATTGCAGTTGCAAGACGCAACACCCCGCACGAACGCCACCGCCCTGCCCGTTATAATTTGGGTCAAAGAGCCGTAACCCACATCTTCGATTGCCTACCGTTGCCACGATATATTTTTATTCCCGATAGTGACGCCTTCGACGCCGACACCGTGGTGCGTCAAATCGTCACCCGCACCGGCCTTGTGCCTGCACAGACCGAAGCGACGCTTGCTGCATTCGCGGCGGCTATGCCTGCTGCGGCGCACGACGACACTATCATTGTCATCCCGATTGCGCGTATCGCCTTTATCGACGCCCTGTTGCCGCGTGTGTCGGCGCAAAAGCGCGACCAGCTGGTCAACTTTGCCATCGAAGACAAACTCACCATTGATCCCTCGACGGTTCACGCGGTGGTGATCGGGCCGTCGTTGACCGGTGCCAATCGTTTTATCATCGCCGCCATCAGCAGCGACTGGTTTGCCGGCGTCATTCGCTGGTTGCAGTCGGCGGGGATCAACGCGCGTATTGCCCTGGCGGAAACCGCATTACAACGCATCAACCATGACGAGTGGCGCGTCATACTCGATGGTGATCGCGGCACCGCGATTCGCACCGATGGCTTGGCCTATGCGCTCGATGTTGACAACCACGCCGACAATCACGCCGAACCACCATTCCAATTAATGCTGGCGATCAACGAAGCCGTTGGCGCTGAAAGCGGCCGCGCGGTACCCAAGACAATACGCATTGCCATGCCGGCAACGGATAACCAGATTGACGTCGCGGCGTGGCAACAAAAATTGGGCAATCAAATTGTGCTGGTGATCGAATCAGACCACAAAGCGGCTTTTGGCATCGACAATATGTCGGGCGCCCCCCTCATCGGTAGCAACGGCGGCAACAGCGGCAACTTCTTGACGGGCAGGTTTCTGCCCGCCAGTCGTGCCGTTTCAGCCATAAATGCCCTGAAACCCGCGCTGGTGCTGGGGTTTGTTATTGTATTTGTGCAGCTCTTTTTTGTTGCGGCTGACGCATGGCGGCTGGATCGCGAGCGCGGCAACATTGAAGCGTCGATGCGCCAGTTGTTCCAGTCCAGCTTTCCGGAAGCGACCACCATTGTTGATCCCGCGTTGCAAATGTCACGCAACCTTGCCCGCCTCAACTCGGAACGCGGTCTGGCGACCGATCCGGTGCGTGATGCCCTCGCCTCGGCGGCGACGATCACCAAGGCGCTGCCGCCGGAAGTGACAGCGGCCATCAGCACGGTTTCTGCCGATGCCAATCTGCTCAGCGTTGCATTTTCATCGTTATCCGTGCAACAGCAAACCCAACTGCAGAATATTGTTGCTCGCGCGGCCAACCCGCAAGCGGCGCGCGCCGCTGCAACGCTTGAAGGTGACCGGATAAAAATCCCGGTCGGTGGTCGCCCATGAATATGAGCGCAGGCAAAAAATTCGGCCCGGCGTTGGCGACGGCATTAAATCGTTGGCAAACCCGCTGGCAAACATTTTCGCCAATCAGCCAACGCGTGATTTTGATGGCAACCGCGGTTTTGTCGATCGGCTTGTTGTGGGCGTTCATTTATGCACCCCTACAAGCGAGTCGCGCTGCCGACGTCAAGCGTATTGCAGTACTTCAGGTGCAGATGCAAACCATGCAACGTCACGCCGCGGAAATTGCCGCATTGAAATCGGTTGCACCGGTCGCCGCCGCGCGGGTCCAAACGCTGGCCGATAAAAATGGTCTCGACAGCATTTTTGGTGCGGCCGGTAAAGTCGAAATGACCGCCAATGCGACCTTTCGTGTCACCTCGCCACGGATCCGTTACGCCGATTGGCTCGACGGTGTTGATCAGGCACTGGCACGTTTTCGTTTGCGTATTGTCAGCGTCGATGTAAAACGCATCGCCGGTCAGCCGGCGGGTGGTACCGACGTAACCGCCGAAATCATCTTTGCCGACGCGGCACGTGGTGCGGGCAATTGAAAATTAAATTGTTGATTGCGGTGGGTTTGCTGTCGGCCTTGATTGCCGCGGTGGCCTTGATGCCGGCATCGGTGATGGAAAGCCGCATTAATCACCACTTACAGGCAAATGGTTTGAACCTGGGGCAGTTTCGTGTGATCGGTGGAACCATCTGGTCGGGCAATGGCACACTCACCATTGGCGCCACGAATAATGCCACCAACATATCAAGTAGCCGCGCCAGCCCACTCACGGTCGGATTGCGCTGGTCATTTGTCCCAACCGAGTTGTTGGGTTTGCGCATGGCATTCGATGTCGTTGCCGACGGCAAGGCGCTGCGGGGCAACATTCGTGTCGGCGGCGGATTTGGCAGCGTTGCCATCAGCCGGGTTGATGTCGCCAGTTCGTTGGAAGTGATTGCCCGTTTTAACAGCAACCTCGCGCTGCTGCGGGCGGCGGGCGATATTGTATTGCGCTCCAACGACGACACACTCGTGATCAGTTATGCCACACCCGTCCACGCCAGCGGACGATTGCGTGTCATCACCAAGGACGTGCGTTTGCGCAGCATTGGCAACGAACCGTTCGGCAGTTATGAAGCGTCGCTGGTGTTTGACAAACAGACGATTCGTTATCAGATCGACAAGGCCAGCGGCATGCTGACGCTCAAAGGTGATGGTGCGGTGGTCTGGTCGTCGCCACGGCAGTTTCGCTACACCGGTGCGGCGGCGGTTTCACGCGCGGCCCCGTACTGGTTGCCCGCAGCGTTGTTACTGGTTGGCCGGCCGACGCTCGACGGACGCTTTAACATCGATTACAAGACAGGCTTCTAGGTGAGCGCACTACCGTCCGCTGAAGGCACCATTAACATCCCCGGCGCTGCCGCATCATCCGACTATGTCGCGCCCTGGTGGTTGGCGCGCGGGGCTCTCGGCGCCCATTTGCAGACGGTCTATCCGGCGCTGTTTGGAACACGACCGGTCATTCGCTACACGCGCGAACGCTGGGACACCACACCACACGGCAAGGCGGATGGCGATTTCATTGACGTTGACCGACTCGCCTCGACCGCGAGCGCAACAGACCAACCGGTGCTGGTGGTGTTTCACGGCCTCGAGGGCGATTCGCAACGGCCCTATGTCGTGAACCTGATGTTTGAGGCGGAACAACGCGGCTGGCGCGGACTCGCACCACACTTTCGTGGCTGCAGCGGTGAAATCAACCGGCTGCCGCGCGCCTATCATTCCGGTGACGCCACCGAGATCGACTGGATACTGCGGCGCGTAAAAGCCGAATCGCCCGATGCGCCGGTGTATGTTGCCGCCATCTCACTCGGTGGTAACGCCACCATGAAATGGCTCGGCGAACAGGGAACGGATGCGGCCGGCATTGCCCATGCCGTCGCGGCGATTTCCGCCCCGCTCGATTTGATGGCCGCGGGCGAAGCGCTTGAGCAGGGCTTTTGCAAGCTGTACACACACAATTTTTTGCAAACCATGAAACGCAAATCGCTTGCCAAGCTCGCCATCCATCCCGGTATTTTCCGGCGTGAGGCGGCAACCGACGCGCGCACGCTGCGTGAATTCGACAACGACATCACCGCGCCGCTGCACGGATATCGCGACACCGATGATTACTGGACGCGCGGCTCCGCCAAGCCGGGGCTGATCGATGTGCGGGTGCCGGCATTGGTGCTGAACGCAAAAAACGATCCGTTTTTGCCGGCGGGTGCGCTGCCATCAGCGGGAGAGGTTTCATCGTTTGTGCGGCGTGATTTTCCGGATCATGGCGGTCACGTTGGTTTTTTGAGCGGCCGCTTTCCGGGCCACGGTCGCTGGATGTCCACACGCGTGTTTCGTTTTTTTGAACACGGCGATTGATGGAAGTATTCGTGCAAACGCTTGCAGCCGCAGATGGACGCAGATGAACGCAGATAAACGCAGATACAATCGGGAATACAATCAGCATCGTTTTGAATCATCGACACAATATGTATACAGCAGCCGAGAAACCCCCCGTAGCCTGCATCTGCGGTTCCCCCGAAATTTCTTCGACACATTAAGAATATATGACCACCATCGCCACCGACATTTTTAAAGCCTACGACATCCGCGGCATCGTCGATCAATCCCTGACCGTTGCCGGCGTCGAATTGATTGGCAAGGCGCTCGGCACCGAAGCCGTCAAGCGCGGCGGCAGCGAGATTGTGATTGGTCGTGACGGCCGCCTTTCCGGACCGTCACTCTCGCAGGCGCTGGCGCGCGGCATTCAATCGACCGGCATAGACGTGATTGACATTGGTCTGGTTGCCACGCCGATGGTTTATTACGCCGCCATTGAACTGGGCGCACGGTCCGGGGTGATGGTGACCGGCTCACACAACCCGCCGGACTACAACGGCATCAAGATGGTGATTGAAAGTGAGACGCTGGCGCTCGACGCAATTCAGGTGTTGTTACGCCGTATTCAGGCGGATGATTTTGTGGTCGCCGCAACGCCGGGCGCATATCGCACACACAACATCAACGACGCCTATGTGGCGCGCATCGTCGGCGACGTGAAGCTCAAACGCAAAATGAAGATTGTCATGGATTGCGGCAACGGCGCACCGGCGGCCATCGC
>JANPDI010000018.1:0-3485 GCA_031431435.1 Burkholderiales bacterium | reverse complement strand
CAAAGCGGTGTTGGAACGCACCCTTGGCGTGACCATTTTTCAGGAACAGGTCATGCAGATTGCCATTGTCGCCGCCGGCTTCACACCGGGTGATGCAGACCGCCTCAGACGGGCAATGGCGGCATGGAAACGCAAAGGCGGGCTGGAACCCTTCAAGGAAAAATTAATCGACGGCATGCTTGCACGTGGTTACACCGAAACCTATGCCGCGCAAATTTTTGAGATGGTCAAAGGTTTTGGTGAATACGGTTTTCCGGAAAGTCACGCCGCCAGCTTTGCGCTGCTGGTGTATGTTTCTGCGTGGTTGAAATGTCATCACCCGGCCGGATTTGCGGCGGGATTACTCAACAGCCAGCCGTTGGGGTTTTATGCCCCGGCGCAGATTGTGTACGACGCCAAACGCCACGGCGTGGTGGTACATGCGGTCGATGTGGTGCACAGCGATTGGCTTAGCCGCCTGGTGGTGGATAAATTGCCTGGTCAAAAACCGGCGATCCGACTGGGTTTGAAAAGCATTAAAGGTTTGTCAGAAAAAGGCGCACAACAACTGATTGCCGCGCGTGACGCCACCATGTTTATTGATATTGACGACATTCGTCAACGCGCGACGCTCGACACCAAAGACATGCACGCGCTGGCGGAAGCCGACGCGTTTTGTTCACTTGCCGGGCATCGGCGTGATGCGCTCTGGGAAACGCTGGGGTCAGAGCTGCGGCCGCGCCTGCTCACGTCAGCCAGGCAGGTTGAGCAACAACCGCAACTGCTCCCCCCGACAGAAGGCGAAGAGGTATTGGCCGACTATCAACGTGTCGGACTGACCCTGCGCAGCCACCCATTGAAATTACTCAGGCCGGCATTAAAAAAAATGCGGTTGAAATCGTCTGATGAAATTATTGCCGCACGCCCGGGCCAACTGGTGCGCACCACCGGCATTGTCATCAACCGGCAACGGCCGGATACCGATTCCGGCGTCACCTTTGCCACGCTTGAGGACGAATACGGCTTTATCAATGTCACCGTCTGGAAAACCATTGCCGAACGTTATCGTGTGCCGCTCACACAATCGCGTTTGATGACGGTATATGGTGTGATTGAACGCGACGAAACCACGGTATATGTGGTGGCCGGCCGGCTGGTCGATCACAGCGCCATGCTGGGGGCGCTGGCCACGGCGAGTCGTGATTTTCGGTGAGGCAACAAACTCTGCAGACCGGAAGACGCTGCGTTCTATTGATTATGCAAAAGGTTATGCAAAATTCTTTGCCGCAATTTGTGGTGCCCGGAACCGGAATCGAACCGGTACGCCTTGTTAAAGGGCGACGGATTTTAAGTCCGTTGTGTCTACCTATTTCACCATCCGGGCAACGCGGTTTGCTCAGAACAAACGCACCAATATCGACTGATACAGCGGTCGCGACATTCTAGCGGCAAAAATGATCTGGAGATTGATGGAGGCGGGT
This sequence comes from Burkholderiales bacterium, assembly GCA_031431435.1. Lineage (GTDB taxonomy): Bacteria > Pseudomonadota > Gammaproteobacteria > Burkholderiales > Usitatibacteraceae > UKL13-2. The sequence continues at coordinate 2,025 of JANPDI010000018.1, read as the reverse complement.
GCCGGAATCGAACCGACGTAGACGGATTTGCAATCCGCTGCATAACCACTTTGCTAACCCGCCCCAGGCACCGCTTTGAACAACAAGCGGGAACATGAGGAACGTGGAGGATAAACCAACCAAGTTCAAAACTGAAAAGGGGAAGCCTAAGCCTCCCCTTTTTTTGAATTTGGAGCGGGAAAAGAGTCTCGAACTCTCGACCTCAACCTTGGCAAGGTTGCGCTCTACCAACTGAGCTATTCCCGCATGAATAAATTATAGCCGAATTCAGGTGAATGGCACAAGCGCATACAATTCGCGCCCTGAAAAAACGACCTAACGCGCAAAATAAAAAATCAAAACATCAACATAAAACGATGAAACTCGTTTATTGGCGGCACTTTCGGGGCATTTTTGCCCTGAAACGCCCGCCGATACTAGACTTTATCTTTTGCCGGAACAAACGCGGCCTTTAGATAAAACACCATCGACCAAAGCGTCAAGATGGCGGCCACCCAAATAAACAACCGTCCGACCATGCGGCAATCGATGAGCCCGAACAAAACATTGTCATAGATCAGGAATGGAATCGCCACCAATTGCGTGACGGTCTTAATTTTCCCCATCAACGAGACGGCGACGTTTTTTGACTGGCCCAATTGCGCCATCCATTCGCGCAATGCCGAAATGGTGATTTCGCGGCCGACGATAATCAACGCCACAATCGCGTCGATGCGGCCCAATTCCACCAGCACAATCAGCGCGGCGGCGACCATCAACTTGTCCGCCACCGGGTCCAGAAACGCGCCGAACGCGGACGTCTGGTTCCACTTGCGGGCGAGGTAGCCATCCAGCCAATCAGTCACCGCGGCGGCAATAAAAATGCTGGTGGCGATCAGGTTTGCCATGCCCTGTGAAAGCCAATCCCATTCCGGAAAATACAACACGGCCACAAACAGCGGAATCGCCGCAATGCGAAGCCAGGTCAGGATATTGGGGATATTCATCTGCATGGTTGAAATTACATCACACTAATCGTTAATGCAACTCGTTATAAATGGTTTCGGCCAATTCACGCGAAATGCCCTCCACGTTCAGCAAATCCTCGACGCTGGCCGACACCACGCCTTGTAAACCGCCAAATTGCTGCAATAGTGCCTTGCGACGTTTTGGGCCGATGCCCTTGACATCCTCAAGTGTGGACGTGTTGCGCTTCTTGCCGCGTCGGGCGCGGTGGCCGGTGATGGCAAAGCGGTGTGCCTCGTCACGAATCTGCTGCACCAGATGAAAGCCGGCGTTGTCCTTTGGCAAATTCAGTTCCTCACGTGAACGGGTGCCGTGCACACCAAAAATGAGCGTCTCCATGCCAACTTTGCGTTCCTCACCTTTTGCCACACCGATCAGCAGAATATCCGACAGGCCCAATTCACTCATCACTTCCTCGGCAACACTCAGTTGACCTTTGCCGCCGTCGATGAGGATCAAATCCGGCCGCAAGCGTGGCGCCGCTTCGTCGTCTGTCTGTGACGCCAGCTTTTTGTAGCGGCGGTTCAGCACATCACGCATGGCGGCGTAATCATCGCCGGGTGTAATGCCGGTGATATTAAAGTGCCGGTATTGGGAGGACTGCATTGCGCCTTTGTCAAACACCACACAAGACGCCACGGTGGCCTCGCCCATGGTGTGGGAGATATCAAAACACTCCACCCGTTCAATGCCCTCAAGGCCCAATGTATCGTTGAGCGTGCGCAACTTTGACTCCTGTGACGCCCGGTCGGCAAGACGTTGGGCGATCGCATACAAGGCATTTTTGGTCGCCATCAACATCCATTGCCTGGCCTCGCCCTGCGGATGGGTCACCACCCTCACCTGCCGGCCGGCTTGTGCCGATAGCGCCTCCTGCCATTCGCTGGTATCAAAATCGCCTTCCAAAATCACCGATGTGGGGGCCGCACGTTCGGCATAGTGCTGGTCGATAAACGCGTCCAATATCGACCAGCGGTCGGCTTCATAAACGTTTGCCGGGAAAAATGGTTTGTCACCCAA
>JANPDI010000017.1:0-11367 GCA_031431435.1 Burkholderiales bacterium | reverse complement strand
CAACGGCTGGTGCTTTACCTGGACACTCGCCGCCAATGTCGGCACACATATCTGCCTGCGCAAGGTAGAGGCCAAGACGATTTTTGAATTGATCCGTGAACACCGCGTCACACATTTTTGTGGCGCGCCGGTGGTGCACAGCATGCTCATCAATGCGCCGGATGAACAAAAGCGCGGCATTGATCACGATGTGGCGGCGATGGTTGCCGGTGCGCCGCCGCCGAGTGCCACCATCGAAGGCATGGCGCGGCTGGGCTTTTCGATCGCGCATGTGTATGGCCTGACGGAAACCTTCGGCCCCGCCGCCGTGTGTGCACAACACCCCGAGTGGGCATCGCTCCCGCTTGAGCAGCAGGTGATATTAAATGGCCGCCAGGGCGTAGCGTATCTGCTCGAAGAAGGCATGACCGTGATGGACCCGGACACCATGCAACAAGTGCCGTCCGATGGTGAGACCATCGGCGAGATCATGTTCCGCGGCAATCTGGTGATGAAGGGTTACCTCAAAAACCTGCCCGCCACCACCGAAGCCTTTGCCGGCGGCTGGTTTCATTCGGGTGACCTCGCCGTCATCCAGCCCGATGGTTATCTCAAAGTCAAAGACCGCGCCAAGGACGTCATCATTTCCGGTGGCGAGAATATTTCCTCGCAAGAAGTCGAAGACGTACTGTCGCGCCACCCGGCGGTAATCATGTCCGCCGTGGTCGCCCAGCCCGAGGAAAAGTGGGGCGAAGTCGGTTGTGCGTTTGTCGAACTCAAAGAAGGCGCGCGCGCGACCGAGGAAGAAATGATCGCGTTCTGCCGCGAACGCATGGCCCGCTTCAAAGTGCCAAAGAAGTTTGTTTTTCAGCCGCTGCCAAAAACGGCGACGGGCAAGATTCAGAAGTTTGTGTTGCGGCAGATGGCGAAGAGTACGGAGGCGATTGAGTAGGGTGGCGGGGCAAAGCCCTTCTTTAATACGATAAAAGCACATCGTCCCAGTCAGCGATTTCAAGCTTCCTTTAGGTTCCCGCCCTTGTATTAAAGAGTTCTTTAATATAAGATTGCGCTATTAAAGCTCCTTTTAATGTGCCCTATGCGCCAAACCGGCAAATTCGTTACTGTCACCACGCTCGGCGAGCCTGTTCGCGCGTTTGTCCCTGCGCGTCTCCCGCCGACCAATCCCACGCTGGATGTTGCCGCCTTCTCGGCGGCATTGGCGTCTGCCACGCTCGCATTGTCGCGGCTGAATGCCGTGTCAGGTCTGGTATTTTCTTCGCGCTGGTTGGCATATGCGGCTCTGCGAAAGGAAGCGCTGCTCACCTCGCAGATCGAGGGCACACAGGCCACGCTGGTTGATGTGTTTGATGCCGAGGCCGATTTCGCGATTACCAACGCTGCCGATGTCGAAGAGGTCACCAACTATTTGCGCGCGTTTGAGTACAGCGTGAATCAGCTGCGCCAGAAACGCGGGCTGCCGCTCTCGATGCGCCTGTTGTGCGAGGCGCATCGGCGCTTGATGACCGGCGCGCGGGGTGGCAGCAAGCGGCCTGGTGAAATCCGTCGCTCACAGAATTGGGTAGGCGGTGCGCGTCCGGGCAACGCTGTGTTCGTGCCGCCACCGGAGGACAAGCTTGCCGGGTTGCTGTCCGACCTGGAGCGCTTCATCCATGCCGAGGGCAAGATGCTGCCATTGGTCAAAGTCGCGTTGGTACATGCGCAGTTTGAGACGATTCACCCGTTCCTCGATGGTAACGGACGTATCGGCCGCCTGCTGATCGCATTGATGCTGGAGGAGTCGAAACTGGTCAGCGCCCCGGTGCTGTATGTGAGCAGCTTCCTTAAGCGCCATCAGGCCGAGTACTACCGGCGTCTCGGCGCCATTCGCACCGATGGTGATTGGGAAGGGTGGATTCGCTTTTTTCTGGGGTGCGTCGCTGATGCGGCGACAGAATCTGAACAAACTATTATCGACATTCAGTCAATGATCAATACTGACCGTAGCCAATTACTCGCGACCAAAAATATCTCGCAGGCAACCTATCGTCTGTTCGAGCTCTTACCCGAGATGCCGCGCTTTACTGTCGAGGCCGCCAGGGCGGCCCTGGAGACGACGTTCCCAACGGCGAATGCCGCTGTGGCTAATCTGGTGGGCGCGGGCATCGTCACCGAGGTCACAGGCCGCAGCAAAAATCGCGGCTTCAGCTACGAGGCCTACGTCCAGCGGTTAGCGAGGTAACAGCGCGCTGGTCGCGCCAAAATTCTGTCGTACCGGCTGGTCACAATGCTGGTAACCAATTTTGTCAGTTTGGTGAAGCGACGAAATTGGGCCCCGGACTAAATGGCCAAGGTGCGGGCCACGCTGTCCGGGGAGACAGGCCTGGGTGGCGGACCTCGGGTGTGTTGCGATTGTGCGAGAGAAAAATATCAGGGCGTGGAAACGATTGTGGAAGCTGGTGCTGATTGAAGGGTCGAACGCTGATTGGGTCGATCTGTATGCTCAGATTGTGTCGCAGAATGGGTCGCAGCCCCGCCTTAAAACATGCCGGGGCAGGCTCTGCGCAGGGGCGACGGGGCTGCAGCCATCCGTCTATCACGACCGCTTGACAATACCCATATTGGGTACGATAATGCCCAATATGGGTATTGTCAAAAAACCACTGCCAGCAAAACCTCGGCGCAACAAGGTCTCGGCGACATCAAAAAAAGCGCCGGTCGCGCGCGAGGCCAGCGCGGCATACCGCGTGCTACCTGTCGATGCGCAAATTGATTCGCCAAATGCGTCGTTTACCGCCAGCGCGATGGCCGACGCGCTCTTCACCACCACCCAGCAACGCGTTTTGGCGCGACTGTTCGGTTTACCAGACCGGAGCTTTTTTGCCAATGAGCTCATCGGCTTGACTGGCTCCGGCTCGGGCGCAGTACAGCGTGAGCTTGCGCGGCTCGAGGCGTCGGGTCTGGTGACGGCGAATTGGATCGGTAATCAAAAGCACTATCAGGCCAACAAAGATTGTCCGATCTTTAGTGAGATCTGGGGGGTCGTGCAAAAAACGGTTGGCGTGGTCGGGCCTTTGCAAGTCGCATTGCAACCATTGGCTGCGCAGATTCGCGCGGCATTTGTGTATGGTTCGATTGCAAAAAATGAGGACACCGCCAGCAGCGATATCGATGTCATGGTGATCAGCGATAGCCTTGGTTATGCCGACGTTTTTTCGGCCGTTGAGACAGCCACGGCGCAGTTGGGTCGGCCGATCAATCCAACCTTGCTCACCGTTGCCGAGGTCAGCAAGCGCGTCAAGGCTGGTACGGCATTTATGACCCGGGTGCTGGCGCAACCAAAAATCTGGCTGATCGGTGGCGAGCGTGACCTCGGCGTTTGAAAATCTCGCCGGCGAAAAGGTTGAGTCGATGGTTTGCAAAATGCGGCCAATTTCAATTGGCCGTTAAGCGGTTGCTGCGGCTGGTTTAGGTCGTCGCAACCGGGGCGATTTCTATGATCAGATTGTGTAGCGGGCTCGGTCCCAGCGCATCTACGTAACTTCGCTGGGACGACGGAACATCCACCCTCTCGCTTCACCGTCGTATCATTACCACATGACACCCAACCTCCCCGCAGCCGATGAACCCTTCGGCCACAACCTGCGCCGCCACTGGTCGCTCGACCCCGCGATCCACTTCCTGAATCACGGTTCATACGGCGCGACACCGCGTATCGTGCAGGCCGCGCAATCGCAATGGCGTTCACAAATGGAGGCCGAGCCGGTGCGATTTATGCAGGACGAATTGCCTGACGCGCTGACCGCAGCAGGCGCGGCGTTAGCGGCGTTTGTCGGTGCGGCAAAAGAAAATCTGGTGTTGGTGGAGAACGCAACGGCCGGGGCGAATGCGGTGCTGCGCGCGATCAATTGGCAGGCGGGGGATAAGGTGGTGATTGCGAATCACGGTTACCCGGCGCTCAAAAACACGCTGCGCTATTTGGCGGGCCGCCATCAGCTGCAGGTGATTGAGGCGAATGTGCCGTGGCCGATCAATGATGCCTCTGCTCTGGTCACCGCCTATCTTGATGCCATCAAAGGCGGCGCGCGCATGTTGGTGGTTGACCATATTTTTTCGCCGCTGTCGATCGAGACACCATTAGCCGAGATCGCCGCGGCGTGTCGCGCGCAGGGCACACAGTTGCTGGTTGATGGCGCACACGCGCCGGTGTTGCTGCCATTGGATATCGAGGCGCTGTTTGCCAGCGGTGTCGATTGGTACGTCGGCAATTGCCACAAATGGCTTTGCGCACCGAAGGGTGCGGCGTTTCTAGCGGCGGCGCCACATACACAAGCGGGGTTACACCCGACGGTAATATCGAATTATTACGGCGAAGGTTTTCAGCGTGAATTCAGCTGGAGCGGCACCGGGGATTTCTCCGCAAAGTTGTCGATACCTGCCGCGATTGATTTTGTTGAGGCGCTCGGGGTTGCGCGTTACCGGTCACACTTGCGCACCCTGGCGCATACGGCAGCGGAAATGATCGCCGATGCGTGGGACGTGACGTTGCCCGCGCCGCTTTCGATGTGCCATTCAATGGTCACCATCCCGTTGCCGATTGACGAGCCAGCAAGCGCCGAGGGCGTCGCACGTTGGCGCATGACACTATTGCGCGAGCACGCCATCGAAGTGCCGATTCACCCGATCAACGGTAAGCTGTACGTGCGCATTTCGGCGCAGGTGTATAACGAGATGTCAGATTACGAGAAGTTGGCGCGGGCGTTTCAACGCAAGGTGTAGCGCCGCTTTCGAATAACGGGCAATACCCCCAATCACGGAGACCACTCATGGCGTGGATCATCAGCAAATACCTCATCACCGCCGCAATGGTGGTGCTCATTTCAGAAATCGCCAAGCGCAGCGACCGTCTCGGCGGGCTGATCGCGGCGCTACCGCTGGTGACAGTGCTGACGTTGATCTGGCTGTATGTCGAAGCGCAGCCGATGGAAAAAATTGCCAATCACGCCTGGTACACATTCTGGTATGTGGTGCCGACCCTGCCGATGTTTTTGTTGTTTCCGGTGTTGTTGCCCCGGCTCGGCTTCTGGTGGACGCTGGCCGCATCGGTGGTGATTTCGACCGTGTGCTTTGTGGTGTTTGCGGCGGTGGTGAAACGGTTTGGGGTGGTGCTTTGGTGAGGATTTTTACGCGCCGTCACGTCCTCATTAAAAAGAAGTCGCATGAAACCTGATGCCGTTGTGACGCCGCCGATGCCTGACCGGCAGGCCGCCGAAGCGCTGGTTGCGCTGCACAAGCTGATCACCGTCGCCGGCTGGCAACCCGTTGTCGGACAAACCCAGGGCATTCGGGCTGACGGCACAACGTTTGATTCACCATATCCCGTTTATGCAAGTGAAGTTCGCGCGTTGGTCCATGCGGCTGCCGCACCGTGCTGGCAGGATGTTGGATATGACCCTGTTAGCGCCGTGAACAAACTGCGCAATCCGCAGTTTGTTCGTACAGCCGCACTCGCCGATATGCCCACGTTACTGACGGTGTTCGTTCGCGGTGAACGGTTTGTTGATGGATTTTGGGCGGGCGAGATCACAGACGGCACCATCCAGCGCGTGCTCGAGCGACTCGAAACGCTGCTGGCCGACCCCGCCATTGCCTGGGCGCCGTGCGTCGGGCAGCCCGAACGCTAACGCGTCAGCCGATGCATCAAAATCGCGGCACGAATCGCATTGCGTTCGATCGATTCCGGGTTCAGATACTCATTCGGTGAATGTGAGCCGCCGCCTGACGCGCCCAAACCATCGAGGCAATCGACAAACGGCGCCACGAATTGGATGTCACCCGCACCGCGTGTGCTGGGTGCGGTGAGCTCAATTTTGCCGAGGCCGGCGTCTTCGCTGGCTTTTGCGTAAACGTTGAATATCGCCATGTTGCCGTCGGTGGGTGCCATCGGCGGGTAGGACTCGCTAAAGCTCACCGTCGCGCTGGTGCCGTTGAGGTTTTTGCCGACGATCGCGGTCATGCGTGCGCGCACCCGGTCGCGCTGCTCGTGCGTGAGATAACGCAAGTCGCCGGTGATGATTGCCTTCGGTGGAATCACGTTGCGCTTGCCGGCCGCGGTGCCCTTTGATAAAACGTCGTCGTATTCCACGTCAGTGCCCGCCAGCATCAAGCCGACGTTGTAGGTGAGGTTGGGCTCTTGCAACTCTTCGCGGAAGGCGTTCAGGATGCGGGCGACTTCGTAACCGGCGCCGTAGCCTGATAACGGGCCGAAGACGCCGGACGAGTGTCCTTGGCGTGCGGTGACGTTGACCGTCCAGCCACCGGACGCGCGGCGCGCGATGGAGGCGAATTCGGTGCCGTTGACGTCGCGAATCATGCCTTCGAACGCAAGTGCAACGTCGCTCTGTTTGGCCAGCGCAATCATGTCGGCGCGCGCGACGGCAATTGGTGCACCGACGCGTTCTTCATCGCCGCTGAAGATCACTGAAATCGTTGTGTTGTCGAGCGTGCCGGCAGCCTGCATGGCGCGCAACGCTTCGATGATGATGACGTTGCCGCCCTTCATATCCGATACACCCTGGCCGGCAATGCGCCTGCCATCAGGTTTCCACGGTGCAACCACGCTGTCTTTTTCAAACACGGTGTCGAGGTGGCCGATCAATAGCAGGCGCTTTCCCTTACCCTTGCCAACCCTGGTGGCAACAAGGTGCCCCGCGCGCAACATCTCCGGCGGCATTTCGATCCATTTGGTTGCAAAGCCGAGCGCATCCAGCTCGGCGCGAAATATTTTGCCGACTTCGCGCACGCCGTCATGGTTCATGGTGCCGCTATTGATATTGACGGCCTTTTCCAGCAGCGCAAGTGCGGCGGGGCTGCGTGCCTTGATGGATGTCGCCATTTTTTGTTCTGCTGGCGAGAGTGTGGAAGCGTGCGCTGCCATCGAGGCAATGGTCATACAAAAGAGCGTGCTGGCGAGTAAACGCATGATGATTTGATCTCCGTTGGTGGGGATATTTCAGACGCGCGCGGGTAAAACGACCCCGCACAACTTCACACTACTTCGTGCGCCGATGTCTTTTGCCAAAGTTGAGCGACTTCCCGGCGAGCAGAGTCTCAACCAAAAAGCACAACAGCGCCAGCACAAAACACGCCACGCCACTCATGAAGGTCCAGGGTACAAACGTGCTGGTGCGCACGGCGCTGGTCTCGCCGAGGAACAGCGTCATCACGGTTGCCGCAATCATGGTGGCGGCGAGTGTCAGGGTTGTCACCGCCAGATTGACCAGCCGCCCGCGTTGGCGCAACAGTTTGAGTTCGCGATGGATATCGTCGACGTGTCGCAGCACCGCGCCCTCTGAGACCGCGTCGAGTTTTTCTTCGAGCACGCGGCCACGGTCAATGATGCGCGACAGACGTGCGGCGAGTGCACCGATCATGGCGGCGATGGCGGTGAGCATGAACACCGGCGCGACCGCGAGTTGGATGCTGTGTGCGACGGTATCTAGCATGGTGATGGTCAAGCCTTGGCGGGTGTGGCGGTTGTGGCGGTTGTGGCGGTTGTGGCGATTGGCGGAGCGATGCTGATTAGCGCACTAATGGGGCGACACAATCAGCGCAGGTGTTTGTCAAAAAAGACGCTGGTGCGATCCCACGCCAGCTTGGCAGCGGCGGCGTCATAGACTTCCGGCCGCGCATTATTAAAAAATGCGTGGTCGGCGTCGTAGCGGTAAATCTCGGCTTCATGGCCGTGTGCCTTGATGGTTTCTTCAAACTCATCGACTGCCGCCGGTGTGCACCAGTCATCGCGATTGGCGAAGTGGCCTTGAAACGGTGCCTTGATGTCGCCCGGCGCGGCAAACTCTGCCGGCGGGATGCCGTAAAAACAAACCGCCGCATCGACGCCGGGCAGATGTACGGCGGCGGCAATGGTCAGTGCGCCACCCATACAAAAGCCAACCACACCGACTTTTGAAACCGCGCCCAATGGTGATTTGCTGCCCAGCACGTGCAGGTAATACACCGCACCGCGAATGTCCTGATGTGTTGCGCCGGGAAAGTCGAGGCCGTTCATCATGTGGCTGGCTTCGTCGGCGTCTTTGGCCACCCGCCCAGCATAGAGATCCGGTGCGAGTGCGTTGTAGCCGGCCGCGGCAAACCGATCGGCGACGGATTTGATATGGTCATTCAGGCCCCACCACTCCTGAATCACCACCACGCCGGGTTTACCCTCGCCGCCGCGTGCCAAATAGCCACCGGTCTGGCCGCCATCCGGCCGTGTGAATTGAATAATGTCGCCCATGCTCATCCCGTATGTTGGATATCGAATATACGTACTTTACGGCAGGTTGCCGTCTATTGGAACGCCACGTGGCCGTTTACTTACCGCGACAGACTAGTAGTTACCCGGTGGCATATAGTGCGCATGGCGCAAATGGGCGAACTCAGGCGGTAACACCGGCGCGTAGGGCGCCTGAAAGTCAAACGCGGCTTCGTGTTGGCTCGAGATATTTTCATGGGCGCCGCCAATAAAACGAATCAACGACACACATCCCCAGCGGGTGCCAAACGGCCCGTGGTCGATACGCGGCGGCCGCCAGAAATAGGCACCGGGAAACATTTCACCCTGCGGCCCGACCAGCGAGCCGGAAATCACATACGCTTCTTCGACCACCGGATGACGTTCGGTGGTCCCGTGTGTGCCAGGTGGCTCGGTGTGCGGCAACACCATCGATAGAAAGGTGCGCTCACCGGTAAACGGGTCGGTGCGCAGATTTTTGCGCGCGCGGTTTAGGTGGGCGGGTTTGGGGTCGTCGCGTTTAACATCCCACGGCATGTGCAGCACATCAATAAACGGAATGGCACGCGCGATGTGGGCATCGGAAATTTTTTCGCGCGGCGCAAAATCCGGCTGCCGTGAAAAGAAATTCAACACCACCGCGCCTTTTGGTACACGCATGTCACGGTGCGGCCAGCCGGCGGGCAAAAATGCGTAGGTGTCCGGCCCGTAGCTGATGTCGTCGAGAATCAGCCCGCCCTCGAGCACATAAAACTCCTCGTCCGCCGTCAGACATTCCTCGGCCTCGCGGTGCCAACCGGCCGGATACCGGATCAAACACGAACACGCGCCGTCATCAATATCACGGCTCAGAAATTTGTATTCGGCGTCCGGCCGCGCCGTACCCGGCGGCAACCTGCGCCACGGCAGCATTTGTGCCTGAAAAAATTCGATGTGTGGGCGCGCAAGCATGGGTGTGCCTCAAAAGATTTTGGTCGCGCCAAAAAATGCCACGGTGGCGCCACCGAGCCAATAAACCATCGCCGGAACATGCAGCCATCGCAGGATCGGTATCTGGTACCCGCCCACGCTTTCCCGCACATTTATAAATGATGATGATTGCCATGTTAGCCAATACTGGCGCGGGGTGTTTGATCCATCACAAACCGGCGGGCGAATCGGCCGATATTCAAACGCGTTTATTGGCGCGCTGTTTCAGCCGAAAACGTCCCAAACGGCAGGCCAGATGGCGGATTTGAAATCGGCGCCGGCATCGGCGGGGCGCGATGGCGGCGGCGTTTGCGAAATTGAAGTTGAAGGGTTCGCGTGCGACCGCTGCCGCCGGACGCAATGAAGGCCGGCGACTTGCCCGACGTTCGGGTGTTTCGCGGACGGGGCCGTTAGGGTTTGACTATTCCGGAAACCCCGCGCGCTTTAGCAGCCCCGCGTAACGCGGGTCGTTGTGGAGAGGGGCGAGCGAAGGGTCAACCTTAAACCAACCAATTTGCTGCCCACGGTCGTTGAGTATTTTGTCGAGCGCTGCAAAGGCGTTGTCGAACTCGCCGCGCTCAGCATACGATGGTGCCAGATCATACCGCGCGATTGCCTCTTTTGGTTCACCCATCGATGCGGTGATATATCCGTGCCATCCACCTGTTCGATACCCCTCCCGCAACAAGGCGGCGGTTGCTGCGTCGCCGCGCAACTCTTCGGCAAGGGTGCGGCTTTTGACTCCATTGGCGTAGTCACCCATGTCGCGGTATGCGCGGCTGATATGCAGGTGTGCCCACCAGTTTGCCGGGTCAATTTCCAATGCGGTGAGACACCACTGCATTGACGTCTCCGGTTGCCCCATGAAGCGGGCCAGCATTGCGCGATTTACCCGCAGCGGGATTGACAAGGGGTCGAGGGCGATGCCTTTATCCAATAGCGTTTTTGCCTGGTCAAACTGGCCAAGCTCCATGTGGCGGTGGCCAATGTTGCGAAGCACTTCGGCATTGTCAGGCTCGCGTGCGAGCGCGGTTGTCAGCTCGCGCATGCTGGTCAGGGCATCGTGGTCACCGATCCACGCAATCCAAGACAAGTTTACGTGTGGCGTCGGGTCGGTCGGATCGAGTCGGTGTGCGCTCTCGGCCGCTGCCCTCGAGTGACCAAAACATGTCATCACATGGTTACCAATGAGCGTTTTTGGGCCAGCGTAGAAGGCGGAAAACAGCCACGCCTGCGACAACGTTGTGTAGGCGCCGGCATATTCAGGATCAAGGGCGATGGCCTGCTCGCAAAACAGAATGGCACGCTGAAGGTCGTCTGGACGGCGCTTGCCAGCGTAAAACCTTGCCTGAAATGCCAACCTCTGCGCTTCCGGATTGTGGCTGCGTGTTTGTGTTGCCTGCGCAATTTCGTCCGCGACCTGTTTGGCGTTGTTGACGGCGCCGATAGTGCCGGCAGATCCGGCGACATCCATCAGTGTCGAACGCAGCCCGCTGACGACCGATTGCGCGATGTCATCCTGCACCGCAAAGATATCATCCAGCGTGCGGTCATATGTCTCAGACCAGATTTGGAAGCCGTCGTCGACCTTCACCAATTGCACCGATACGCGCACACGATTGCCGCTTTTGCGCACGCTGCCTTCGAGCACCGTGGCGACGTTCAATTTATGGCCGATGGAGGCGATGTCGTCGTCTTTTCCCTTGAACGAGAACGCCGAGGTTCGGGCGGCGACCCGCAGGCCCTTTATCTTCGTTAAAACGTTGAGTAATTCATCGGCGAGGCCGTCGGAGAAGTATTCATCATCGGCGCTGGCGCTGTGGTTGGCGAACGCCAGTACCGCAATAGAGGGTGTATCGTTTATCGTCACCACGCCCGCTGATAGCGTCGCGCTGGTGACGGCTGCACCATTGGATGCCACGGTTTCGGCCAGCGAGAATTGATAGCCGCGCCCCTGGATGGTAGTGATGGCCTTGGGGCCCAGCAGCTTGCGCAGGCTGGACACCTGCGCCTGCAGATTGTTCTCTTCAACCACCATGCCGGGCCAGACCATGTCCATCAGCTCGTCTTTGGTCACCAGCCGGTCGCGGTGTTTGATCAATGCCTGCAGCAAATCAAAGGCGCGTGAG
>JANPDI010000016.1:0-19992 GCA_031431435.1 Burkholderiales bacterium | reverse complement strand
CTCACGCGTGATCGTCGAATACCTGGACGGTGTTTCTCCCGGCTCGCGGCTGATTCCGGAAAACAATCGCGAACGGGCGATGGTCAAACGCTGGGAAGCGCTCGGTGACGGAATTGCCGACGCCGGCATCACCATTTTCCTTGAGCGCAAGCGCCCGGCTGCGCAGCAGGGCGGCGAATGGATTGCGCGCCAATTCGGAAAAATCGAGAATGCGATTGCCACCGCCGCACGCGAACTGGCAGATCGCAAGTTTTGTCAGGGCGACGTCTTTACACTCGCCGATATTGCGCTGGCTTGTGCACTGTTGTGGGTTGAGTATCGTTTGCCGGAAGTGGCGTGGCGCAGCACCTACCCCAATTTGCGTGCGTGGGCCGAGCGCATGGAGGTGCGTCAGGAGTTCATCGATACCAAGCCACCCGCTTGAGTTGACCTGCCGGCATCAGACTCTGATCAATTGGTCCGCGGCGATTGTCTCGTTGGCCGCCAAGTCCCGGCGCTGCGATAACGCGGCATAGTGCGGCGTGAAATCGGGTGCGGTCGCGTCAAACAGTTGTTTGAAGCTGTCGATCACAAAATACGTTTCCTGAAACGTATCGATCTTGTAGTTCGATTGCATCACTCTCAGCAGGTCAAACCGGATGCGGTTGGGCTTTGGGCTGCTGACACAATAAGGCAGCTCGCCGGCAGACGACAATATCCCCGCGCCATAGGTGCGCAGTCCCTTTGGTGTCTGGATCAGGCCGAACTCAACGGTGTACCAATAAAGCCTGGCCAGATAATCCAGCGCGTTCAAGCCTTTGGCCTTGACGCCACCTTTGCCATACGCCTCCAGGTAGTCCGCAAATGTCGCGTCAAATAACAGCGGCACATGGCCGAAAAAATCATGAAAAATATCCGGCTCAACGATGTACTCAAACTCTTCCGGTTTGCGCAGCCAGACTGAAACCGGAAAACGCCGGTTGGCCAAGTGTGTGAAAAACACCTCGTCCGGCAGCAGTCCCGGCACTGCCACCAATGTCCAACGCGTCGCCGGGAAAAGCATGGCGTTGATTTCGGCGAAATGTGGAATGCCGGCGCCAAAATTCAGCCTTCCAAGCACGTCGATAAATTCGTCACAAGCAAATTGTGGCACCAACGCAGACTGCCTGGCGTAAAGGCGTTTCCATAAATCCTGCTCGGTGTGGGTATAGCGACCGTAGTCCTGATCGACGGTGTAGTCGGCGCGGATATTGTTGTAGTCGCCGCGCAGTGCGTGATCGGTTTGGCCCGCCATTATGTTGCCTTTGCCGCAACCAGCCGGTGCTTGATCGCGCCAAAAATGGATTCACCCTGATGATCAAACATGTCGATTTCGATTTCGTCGCCGAATCGTAGGAAGTCTTCCCGGGCGGCGCCGAGTTCGACCTGCTCGACCAACCGTTTTTCCATGATGCATGCGTAGCCGGTTGTGACATCGTGGTTCGAGACAGTGCCAGAGCCGATCAATGTACCGGCTTTAAGCGGCCGGGTTTTGGCGGCGTGGGCAACAAGATCGTATAACGAAAACGTCATGTCATCAGCGGCATTTGCGTTGCCGAACCATTCGCCGCGAACGTGGCAAATCAAACGATAGTCGAGCTTGCCCGCACCTTTTTGAGCAGACCACGCGCCGCCGAGTTCGTCTGGTGTGACCGCAACCGGTGACAGCGCGTTTAAGCCTTTGCTGTTGACAAAGCCAAACCCCTTGGCGAGTTCAGCCGGAATCAATTTCCGATACGACACGTCATTGATGAGCACCACCAAGCGGACGGCCGCCGCCGCCTCAGCCGGGGTCGCGCCCATTGCGACGTCGCCGGTAATGACGCCGACTTCGCCCTCAAGATCGACGCCCCAGTCTTCAGACAGACACTCGATATCGTCACGTGGGCCGAGCATGGCATCGCCGCCGCCTTGGTACATCAACGGCTCGTGGTAAAAACTCTCCGGCACCTTGTCGCCGCGTGCACGCCGCACCCGCTCGACGTGTGACAAATAGGCCGAACCATCGAGCCATTGGTGGGTGCGCGGCAATGGTGCCGCCACACGTCCGTCTTCAAGCGCCTTGGCAAAATCGACAATCGGTCGATCGGTGCCACATTCAAGACTTTCGTACTCATCGACCAATGTTCGTTCGAGTGTCTGCCAATGTTCCAACGCGTATTGCAGCGTCGGCGCAATATCGGAAATATCCACCGCGCGTTTGAGACGGCGGTCAACCAGATGCAAGACGCCATCACGGTTGGCGGGGTGCTTCAGTGTGGCGAACTTCATTGGGGCACCTTTGCTGCGCTGAATCCGGCCCAGGCGCGGTCATAGTCGGTTTGTAATGCGGCTGTTTGCATGGCGTACGATGTCGGTTGAAAAACATAACGGCTCTCAAACATGAATGCCAGCGTATTTGCCTGAAACACGGGTAGCAGCGTCTCGCCGATGGCTTTTTCATAGGTCGCCGAGTCCGGACCGTGCGCGGAAAAACAGTTGTGCAACGATCCGCCTCCCGGTACAAATCCATCCGCCTTTGCATCATAGCGGCCGTGAATCAACCCCATGTACTCACTCATGATGTTGCGATGAAACCACGGCGGTCGGAAAGTTTTCTCCGCCACCATCCAGCGCGGCGGGAAGATCACAAAATCCAAATTTGCCGTGCCGGGTAGTTCAGATGGCGACGTCAATACGGTGAAAATGGACGGGTCGCAGTGATCAAACGAAACGCTATTGATTGCATTAAAACGCGCCAAGTCATATTTGTAGGGGGCGTAATTGCCATGCCAGGCGACCACATTCAGTGGCGAGCCGGTCTGGGAATAAGCCCAAAGGCGGCCGCCGAATTTGGCCACCACCTCGGTGTCGCCCGCAACATCCTCAAACCAAGCCGTCGGTGAAAGGAAATCACGCGTATTGGCGAGCCCGTTTGCGCCGATCGGGCCGAGGTCTGGCAGGCGAAACGGCTGGCCGTAGTTTTCGCAAACATAGCCGCGGATTGGCTCGTTACATTCGACGCGAAACTTGATGCCGCGCGGGATCACAGTGATCTCGCCGGGGGCAACCCGGATGATGCCCATCTCGGTCAGTATTTGCAGTGAACCCTGCTGCGGCACAATCAGCAATTCGCCGTCGGCGTTGTAAAAACATCGCGTCATCGATTGATTGGCGGCGTAAATGTGGATGGCCACGCCGCGTTGTGCCGCGGCGTCACCATTGGTTGCGATGGTGACGAACCCATCGATAAAGTCGGTTGGTGTTGTTGGAAAATCAAACGCATCCCAGCGCAACCGGTCTGGCGGGGTAACGGCTTCAGCGCAGGGTGCCGTGCGCAACGTCGGGTGCGGAATCAAGCGGCTTGCGGTGTGGGCGGCCGACGGCCGCAATCGATACTGCCAACTGCGCAGGTTGTGATCACGCGGCGCGGTGAAGGCGCTGCCGGAAACCTGCTCGGCATAAAGGCCGAATGGGATTTTTTGCGGCGAGTTTTGGCCGGCGGGCAGTGCGCCGGCAACCGCCTCTGAGGAAAATTCATTGCCAAAGCCGGATTGGTATTTGATTTCAGCGCTCATTTTGGGGAAATGTTAGCAGTTGGAAGTGCAATATCGACGGGCAGATTCAGGCAAAAATGTCTGGAAATGAGCGCCGATACTGGCGTTTTCTAAAGTACACCACGCGCAATTTGGTCTGCCTCAATCGCCTCAAATAACGCCTTGAAATTGCCTTCACCAAATCCTTCGTTGCCTTTGCGCTGGATCACTTCAAAAAAGATCGGTCCGATAACCGTTTCCGTAAAGATCTGCAGCAGCTTGTCCTCATGTGATTGTTTGTCGAGCCCCTCGCCGTCGATCAGAATTTTATTCTTCTGCAATCGCGCCAGATCCTCGCCGTGGTTCTTTACCCGTTTGTCCACCAACGCATAGTAGGCGTCCGGTGTGTCGAGGAACTTTACCCCTCTTGTGCGCAGCGTTTCAACGGTGGAATAAATATCCCTGCACGCCAGCGCAATGTGCTGGATGCCTTCACCGTTATAGGCATCCAGATATTCCTGAATCTGTGACTTCTGGTCCGCCGGCTCGTTGATTGGAATACGAATTTTTCCGCACGGGCTGGTCAGCGCGCGCGAGGTCAGTCCGGTCTTTTTACCTTTGATATCGAAGTAACGGATTTCACGAAAGTTAAACAGCTTTTCGTAGAATTGCGCCCAGGTATCCATGCGGCCGATATAGACGTTATGCGTCAGGTGGTCGACATACTCAAGGCCGACACCTGCTGGGTTCGGGTCAACGCCCTCAACCGGCACAAAATCGACGTCATAAATCGTGCGCGGACCATAACGATCAATCAGGTACAGCAGTGAGCCGCCGATACCCTGCAGGGCCGGAATATTGAGTTCCATCGGGCCGACCGGTCCTTCGTAGGGTTTTGCGCCCAGCTCGACGGCGCGTTTGAACGCTTCCGCCGCATTGCGGACGCGGATGCCGAACGCGCAGGCGGACGGACCGTGCACTCGGGCGAACGACTGCGCGAAACTGTCCGGCTCGGCGTTGACAATAAACTGGATGTCACCCTGTTTGTAGAGCAGTACATTTTTGGAACGGTGTTTGGCCACCACCACAAAACCCATCTGTTCAAACAAACGGCCCAGTGCCTTGGTATCGGGTGCCGTGTATTCAACAAATTCAAAGCCGTCAGTGCCCATCGGGTTTTCAAACAGATCCATTTTTTGCCTCATGCGATTTTGCAAATACTTGAAATTACGTGAACCGCCTTTGAGATGACAGTGTCACAGGTAAAAGCGTAGTATGTATCGAGTGGTTGGGCGCGGCCCGGATTGACATTGTGGTGCAGGGCGCCGGCGCAATCCATCAGACCGGCACGTCAGCCGACACCACGGCAGTTAGCCTGGGTGGGAGCCGCGGCGCTTGACCGTCACCCAGATGGGTGAGCGGAAGCAGCAGTGGATTTGCAATTCAAGCAAAAGGAGGTGTGACATGAACCGTAGTTTACCTTTAATTATTGTGGTGACAAGCCTCATTGGGCTGGCCGGCTGTGCCAATCTGATGGAACCCGAACCACAGCCGATGACACTCGAACAGGTGGTGGCGTTGGCCAAAGAGGGTAAGGACGCGCAGGCCGTCATTCTGGCGATCCAGACGTCACGAACCATGTTCGACGTCACCGCATCGCAATACGCCAAACTTTCACGCGACGGTGTACCCGATGCGGTGATTGATTTTATGCAAAACGGGCAACTCAAAATGGCGGAACGCCAAGGTCGTCGCGAGGCCATGCAAGACGCCTGGTTTTATGGCCGCAGCTATTGGGGCTGGGGCTATTCCAACTGGGCGCCGCGACCCTATGGCGTTTGGGTCGGCGGACGCTACTACAAGCGCAGCTACTAGCGTTGAACTAGTTGATCTTGAACTCGCTGAAGTTTGGACCACCCGACCCAGGCTTGGTTGGTAAATCGCTGACACCCGCCTCAACCATGCCGCTATTGCCCACCAGCAGCGAAAGGTTGGTTGCCGAGTCGGCGTTTGCCAGCCCCTCCTGAATGGTGATCTTCCCCGCCTGAATCAGGCGGAACAGATCCTGTTCAAAAGTCTGTGAACCGGGGGTCATGGATTTTTCCATGGCCTCTTTGATTTCCGGGACGCGGCCTTCGCTGATCAGATCAACGATATTACCGGTGTTCATTAATATTTCGACCGCCGGTGAACGTGTTCCTTCGCTGTTTTTCACCAGACGCTGTGAGACGATGCACTTAAGCGAGACGCCCAGATCGGACAACAACACCGCGCGTTGCTCGAGCGGAAAGAAGTTGATGATGCGGTTCAGCGCGTGATAGCTGTTATTGGCGTGCAGCGTCGCCAGGCACAGATGGCCCGAGAGGGCATACATCATCGCGCTTTTCATGGTTTCGACGTCACGAATCTCGCCGACCAGAATCAAATCCGGCGCCTGCCGCATGGCGTTGCGCATGGCCTCACCAAAAGAATGTGAATCATTGCCGATTTCGCGTTGATTGACGATGCACTTTTTTGATTGGAACATGAACTCGATCGGATCCTCAAATGTGAGGATGTGCCCGGGCTTCATCATGTTGCGGAAATCCATCATTGCCGCCAACGTGGTCGATTTTCCGGAACCGGTTGCGCCAACCACCAGGATCAGTCCGCGCTTTTCCATGATGACCTGCTTCAACACATTTGGGACACCAAGAGAATCAATGGCGGGAACACTGGTCGAGATATAGCGGATGACGGCGGCGACGGATGATTTTTGGTGCATCATGTTGACGCGAAAATTACCCACATTTTCAATCGGGAACGAGAGGTTCAGCTCAAGATCCTTCTCGAATTTTTCGATCTGGTGGGGTTTCAGAATTTCGTAGCAGATCCTCTTGGCTTCGTCACCGGACAGCACCTGCGGGTTCACCGGCAATGAAACGCCGTTGACCTTCATATTGATCGGCGCACCCGCCGACACAAAAATGTCGGATGCATTTTTTTCCGCCATGAGTCGGAATAATTTTTCCAGAATCGCCATTTTTTCTCCCGATGCCTGTTCTTGTCCGTTGCCGCCAGATTAAATTGTCACGCCCTCAGCAATTCATTGATGGCTGTTTTTGCCCGCGTCTTTGCATCCACCGTCTTTACGATCACCGCGCAATAGAGACTGTATTTGCCATCCGTTGACGGTAGATTACCTGAGACAACGACAGAATAGGGCGGCACCCGGCCAAAAAGAACTTCGCCGGTTTCGCGGTGGTAGATTTTGGTCGACTGGCCGATGTAAACGCCCATCGATAGTACCGAGCCTTCGCCCACAATCACGCCCTCGACGACCTCTGATCTTGCGCCGATAAAACAATTGTCTTCAATGATGGTCGGGTTCGCCTGAATGGGCTCAAGCACGCCGCCGATGCCCACGCCGCCGCTGAGGTGAACATTCTTGCCGATTTGCGCGCAGGAGCCGACGGTCGCCCACGTATCCACCATGGTACCTTCGTCGACATACGCGCCGATATTGACATAACTCGGCATCAACACCACGTTGCGACCGATGAACGAACCGCGCCTCGCAACGGCCGGCGGTACCACCCGCACGCCGGTGGCACGCATTGCGTCGGCATCCAGATGCGCAAATTTTGTTTCCACCTTATCAAAGAAACCCAGATCACCGGCGTGCATCGGCACGTTGTCCTTTAGCCGAAACGACAGCAGCACGGCCTTCTTGATCCATTGATGTGTCACCCATTCACCGTTGATCTTTTCCGCAACACGGACGCGGCCGGCGTTGAGGTCGGCAATCACGGTTTCAACCGCTTCACGAATGTCAGACGGGTGTGACGTTGGGTTGAAATCTGCGCGCATTTCCCAGGCGGCGTCAATCGTGGCTTGCAGGGGGCTGTGGGTCATTGGTGGCTCAACTTAGATTTGTGGGTTGATGGAAAGGGTGATGGTTGTGCGTGTGCAGGTCGTGCGGATCATGTCGGGCGCGAAAATGGTGAACGCGTCATTTGCGTCCGGCAACCCGTCGCGGTGAATTTTTGCCTAACCGACCATGAATACATTTTTCCGGCGGCACGGCTTGGTTAGAATACCCAATTGGCAATTATAGGGTTTCAGTCACAAAAACCCGTCGGGACGGCAGATGTCCATCACTCGACGCCCAAACCGTCACGAAAGGTGAAGTTTTGTCGCAACCGCCCGCGCCATCCGCAGTCATGCAAGGTCGAACACCATTTTCAATGACGCCTATTCTGGGGCTGATGATTGCGGCGACCTCCTGGGGCATCATTTGGTATCCGTACCGCAGTATGGAAGCGGCCGGATTGCCCGCCCCGTTGGCAACCTTTTGCTCGTATGTGGTGGCGGTCGTGTTTGGCAGTCTGGTGTTTCGACATGTCTGGCCGCAGTTCCTGCGTTTCCCGATGGCATTGTTTCTCATCGCCGTCACGGCCGGCGTTACCAACGTCGCGTATTTGGTCGCGATCATGGAAGCCGAGGTGGTTCGGGTTGTGCTGCTGTTTTATATGGCGCCGCTATGGACAGTGCCGCTTGCGCGATTGCTGTTGCATGAAAAAATCGGCACGATCGGTGCGATGACGATTGTGCTTGCGATGGGCGGGGCGGTGGTGATGTTATGGCGGCCGGAGTTGGGTGCACCCATGCCGCGCACGCCGCACGAATGGCTCGGCATGCTGGGCGGATTCACTTTTGCACTTTGTAATGTGCTGGTGCGTCGCGAAATGCGTGCGTCGCCCGAGGCAAAGTCGCTCGCCGGCGCAATCGGTGTTGTCCTGGTCGCCATCCCGGTCTCGTTTTTGTTGGTCAAAGCGCCATTGAATAGCTGGCCCGACCTGGTCACGCCGCATGGTTGGCTGCTCGTGATTGTGGGTGTGGTGCTGATGTCGAGCGGTCTGGCGATGCAGTTCGGCCTGACAAAAATGGCCGCAAACCGCGCCGCCGTCATTCTGTTGTTTGAATTGATTGTGGCGGCGATTGCCGCGCATTATCTGGCCGGGGAAGTCTCACGATTGCAGGATTGGATTGGCGGGGCAATGATTATTGCCGCAGGATTGTTGGCGGCATTTTTTGAGCCGCACGCCGTCCCGGTCGAAAGCAGCTTGAACGGCGACGGGGTTGCGGCGCGCTAGCCAATTTTTTTCATGATTTGCGCCTGCTCGCGTTTCCAGTCTTTTTCTTTTTCGGTGTCGCGTTTGTCGTGCTGTTTTTTGCCCTTGGCGAGACCGATGTCAAGCTTGATGAGACCGCCCTTGTAATGCAGATTGAGTGGGACCAGGGTGTAGCCGCGCTGCTCGACTTTCCCGGTCAATTTGCTGATTTCATCCTGCTTAAGCAGTAATTTTCGCGACCGCACCGGGTCGGCGACGACGTGTGTGGACGCCTCTGGCAGCGCTGAGATGTGTGAGCCAATCAGGTAGAACGCGTCCTTTTGCAGGACGACGTAGCCTTCTTTGAGCTGCGCACGTCCGGCGCGAATGGCCTTGACTTCCCAGCCTTCGAGCACCAGTCCGGCTTCGTAGCGTTCTTCAATAAAATAGTCAAAAAACGCTTTTTTGTTTTCAGCAATACTCATAGCACCATTTTATCGGAGTCTTGCCGTGTTTCCGCCGCATGGTTGCAGCGCGGCTAGAATATCAACATGCCATCGGTCGTCAAATCGGTATTGGTACCTTACTCGGCGGCATCCATGTTTGCGTTGGTGGATGCGGTTGAGCGTTATCCGGAGTTCCTGCCCTGGTGTGGCGGCGCAAAAGTGCATTCGCGCGACGCGACGCATACCCGCGCAACAATCGATATTCGTTATCTGGGTGTTGCGCAGTCACTGACCACGCACAACGAAAAACGCCACCCACTTGAAATGACGCTGGCACTGGTCGAAGGTCCCTTCCAGAGTCTGAGTGGCGCGTGGCGTTTCACCATACTTGATGCCGACGCGTGCAAAGTCGAGTTTAGTATTCAGTATGCGTTCGCCAGTCAGGTTGTTGAAGCGGTCATCGGGCCGGTCATGGCGGTGATTGCCGAGACGTTTGTTGACCGGTTTGCCGCACGTGCGGATGCCCTGGGGTCGGTGGTTGGCGGCGCAGCGGCAACACTGCCAAAGGGTGCCTGATGGCAACCATCAAGGTGTCGCTGGCGTGGGCATGGCCGGAAACCGCGGGGGAGGCCGGAATATCGGTGAATAGCGGGGCGACGATTGGCGACGTATTGATTCAGGCTGGCCATTCGGGTGCCGCAATTTTGCCCCGGGTGGTTGCGAAGGGTGCCGCCGGTTTTGGCGTATGGGGAAGGGGGCGCCCGAAAACCCATGTATTGCGCGACGGGGATCGTATCGAAATTTATCGTCAACTAACCGCCGACCCAAAAGAGGCAAGGCGCACCCGCGCGCAAAAGGGCAAATAGGACAAAAAGGGCCGCAACCGCCAGCCGATCAGGTGACCCTTTTTATTTCCGCTGCGCCCGTGTCGGTTGACGACAACAAATCAATGGCTACTTGCACGACTCCGTCATCACCAAACGGACCTTGGCGATTTCAGCATTGCGACCCTCGTCATCGAGGATTTTGCGTCCCCCCGCGTCGTCGGTGCCGGCAATCGGACGGCCGGAGTTAAGTGCAGCCATATAGCGCGTGGCCTCCTTGCAACGAGCGAGGTTCGCCGTTGCGACCTGCTCAGCGTCGGCGCTCTTTTTTGCGGCGACCGCCTCGTCTGCACGTCGTTTATCGGAATCCTTTGCACGATCTGAAAGTGATTTTGGCGCCTCTTTCGGGCCGTCTCTGCCGGCGGTCTTGGCATCCTTTGGTGCGTCTTTTGCATTGGCCGGCGTCGCTTTGGCCGGCGCGGCGGGCGCTACCGGGGCACGCACATCCACTTTTTTCGGTTCGACCCCTTTTGCGTCTGGTGACGGCGGCATATCGCTGTATTGGACCTTGCCGTCTTTATCGACCCATTTATAAACCTGCGCCGTCACAGTGGCCGCGGCGAGCAACACCGCAATGGCGACAAAAAGTTGGATTGGTGACTTCATGGTTGATTCCTTGTCATTTTGTTGAGTTGATTCACCAGCTCACGGGCGGTAATTTTGCCTGTGCCGCACTGCGCGCGCACAGGGCAATGACTTCTTGTGACAGCGCAATCGTGTTTTCGCTGTTAAAACCAGCTGCTGCCTGACGCGCCAAGGCGAGTTTTTCAGCCGCTGTTGTCCAAACTGAACGTGTTTTTCGCGCCTCATCGACGCTATGTTTGGCGCGCATCAATATCAGTGCCGCCTGCTCGGTTAATGCGGTTGGCGAAACCAGTGCGGGTGGCGGTTGTGTCTGATGGGTGGCAGTTTCAGGGGGGCGGCTTTGAAATGGAAAATACGCGCAGCCCGCAAGCGCTGCACAGCTGCCAAAAAGGCAAATCCGGCACCACTCGCGGCATATTTCGGATATCCATCGTTGCCAATGGATGCGGCCGTAAGGGAGTAGATTTTTCTGGAAAATTGTCAATTCCATCAAGTGTTTAGGTGGCATTTTTCGTTTGATTTCGCTAAGTTAGCGTTAATTCAATGTGGAGTCAATTGATTCGTGAAATCGATCACGTTGACCGCATTGCGTGCGCTGGCATGTCAGCCGCTTGAAATAGCCTTATTGAGCGGCGTTTTGGCCGTTTCCTGGGTGTTGTGCGAGACGTACAACATCGCGCGACCAATGCGACCTGCGTATAATGCTGTATTTGTCGGAGCTAGAAACGTGAAACTCATTGCTAAAGCGCTCACTTTCGACGACGTTTTGCTCGTCCCCGCCCATTCTCAGGTCCATCCGCGCGACGTTTCGCTCGCCACCCGCCTTACCAAATCAATCACGCTGCATTTGCCGCTGATATCAGCCGCCATGGATACGGTGACCGAGTCGCGTCTGGCCATTGCCATGGCACAGGAGGGCGGCATTGGTATCGTGCATAAAAATTTCTCGATTAGCGCACAGGCCATTGAGGTCGCGCGCGTTAAACGTTTTGAATCGGGCATCGTCAAGGATCCGCTGGTGATCACGCCTGAAATGTTGGTCGGAGAGGTGATCCAGTTGCAACGCCAGCACGGTATTTCAGGGCTGCCGGTGGTTGACAAGGGCAAAGTGGTGGGAATCGTCACCAGCCGTGATATTCGCTTTGAAACCAATCTCGACCAGCCTGTCAAAAACATCATGACACCACGGGATCGTCTGGTGACGGTGAAGGAAGGCGCGTCGCTGGAACAGGCCCAGGCGCTGATTCACAAACACCGGCTCGAGCGCGTGCTGGTGGTCAATGATGCTTTCGAACTGGCCGGCCTGATCACCGTCAAGGATATTCAGAAGGCCAAGGATCACCCGTTCGCCTGCAAGGACCTGCTCGGCCGGCTGCGCGTTGGCGCGGGCATTGGTGTCGGCGGCGACAACCTCGAACGCGCCGCCGCATTGGTGGAAGCGGGGGTCGATTGTCTGGTGGTGGATTCGTCGCACGGCCACGCGCAAGGCGTGCTCGACATGGTCAAAGCGGTGAAGGTGAAGTTTCCAGACGTCGGCGTGATCGGTGGCAACGTGGCGACCGGTGCGGGTGCAAAAGCGCTGGCGGATCACGGCGCAGATTGTGTCAAGGTTGGTGTCGGCCCGGGTTCGATTTGTACGACGCGGATTGTTACCGGCGTGGGCATGCCACAGATCACCGCAGTGGTGGAAGCGGCAAAAGCGCTCGAAAAGATGGACATCCCTTGTATTGCCGATGGCGGTATTCGTTTTTCAGGTGACGTGGCAAAGGCCCTCGCGGCAGGCGCCTCGTCAGTGATGATGGGGTCGGTATTTGCCGGCACCGACGAAGCACCCGGTGAAATCGAGTTGTACCAGGGGCGTTCGTATAAAAGTTATCGTGGCATGGGCTCGTTGGGTGCGATGCAAAAAGGTTCGTCAGACCGCTATTTTCAGGAGAACATTTCCAATGCGGACAAACTTGTTCCCGAGGGCGTCGAAGGTCGCGTGCCCTATAAGGGGCCGGTAACCGCGATCATCACGCAATTGATGGGTGGTGTGCGTGCCTCGATGGGCCTGGTTGGTGCGACCACGATCAACGAAATGCACGACAAGTCGCAGTTCGTTGAAATCACCTCGGCGGGCATGCGTGAATCACATGTGCATGATGTGCAAATCACCAAGGAAGCGCCGAACTATCGCGCCGACTAATGGCGGCAATGACGGGCTGCAATGACGGGCAGCAATAACGCGGACCAACGCCGGCGCTGAACGGCCGGCGGCCGCGAACGACTGGGGACGGCAATGAAGCTATATGGATGCAATGGTTGCGGTTCGGCAGTGGTGGAGGCGATATTGCGAATGGCAAATATCGACTATGAATTCATTGATGCGATTCGCTGGGAGCCCTTTGAACGGCACGGCGACCTGGTAAAACTCAACCCGCTGGGTCAGGTGCCGGTGCTGTTGATGGACGATGGGCGGGTCATGACGGAGAGTGCGGCGATCTGCATTTTCCTCGCTGAGAAAGTACCGGGTCTGATACCAACGGATGAAAAACAGCGCGCTGAGTTTTTCCGTTGGATGATTTTTATTCCCGCCAATATGTACGCGCTTTACCAGTTCCGTGATTTTCCGGCGCGTTGGTTGAACGGTCCCGAGGCGCAGGCCGAGTTCCGCGAAAAAACCGAGGCGCGCCTCCGTGAGTACTGGGAAGTGCTGGAGTCGCGACTCAATCCGGCACCGTATGTGCTTGGCGATACAATGACCGCGCTGGATATTTATCTTGCGATGATGAGTCGTTGGGCGCCGGGACGAAAGTGGCTGGAACAACATTGCCCCAAAATTATTTCAGCCGTGTTGAAAACAGAAACACACCCTGTGATCAAAAATGTTTGGGAGAAGAATTTTGTCGCATGAAATAAGTGAGGCGGCAAAACAACGCGGCTTTCGATTTGCCCTCACCGTGGTCTTCCTGGACATGTTGGCCATCGGTATTGCGGTTCCCGTCATGCCGCTGTTGGTCGGCGAGTTTGTATCGTCACCCGACGAGCAGGCGCATTGGTTTGGCATCATGGCGGCGGTGTTTGGACTCATGCAGTTTTTGTGCATGCCGCTGCTCGGCGCCCTGTCAGACAAGATCGGCCGCCGTCCGGTATTGATTTTTTCCAGCGCCGGTATGGCGGTGAATTTTCTGGTCACTGCGTGGGCGCCAACGCTCGCCCTGCTGTTTATCGGTCGCATCATCGGTGGTGCGTGTTCGGCTTCCATGTCCACCGCGTCCGCCTATGCCTCCGATGTCTCCTCTCCCGAAACGCGCGCCAAAACATTCGGCATGATTGGTGCGGCATTCGGCCTCGGTTTCATTTGCGGCCCGATGATCGGCGGCTTGCTCGGCAGCGTCAACTTCCATTTGCCGTTTTATGTTGGTGCGGCCTTGTGCGCGGGCAATGCGATATTCGGTTATTTCTTTGTGCCCGAATCACTGACGGTCGGCAAGCGCAATGCCTTTACGTTTGCCAAAGCCAATCCGTTCACCTCGCTCAAACGCCTATTCAAGCGCCGCGACATCGGCGGCCTGATTATCGTATTCGCACTCTCGACATTCGCGCAGTTCCTGCTACAGACGACCTGGGTGTTGTATGCGCACTTTAAGTTCGGCTGGGGGCCAAAGGAAAATGGCATCTCGCTATTTTTTGTCGGCCTGACTGCCGCCGTTGTGCAAGCCGTGCTGCTGCAAAAACTCATGAAGCGTTTTGGCGAGGTAAAGCTTTCGTTGATCGGCCTGACGAGCGCCACGCTGGCGTTCATCGCCTATGGTCTGGCCACCGAAGGCTGGATGTTTTATGTCATTATCGTGTGCAACTTGATGGCGTTTGCCGCCGGCCCGGCGATGCAGGGCATCGTTTCAAATGCCACCGAGCCCAACGAGCAGGGTGCATTGATGGGCTCGCTGCAATCGCTGTCGAGCTTGAGCATTGTGATTGCGCCGATTATCGGTACACAACTGCTCGCCATCGTCAGCCACTATCCCGCGGGTGATTGGCGTATCGGCGCGCCGTTCTTTTTGGCGGCCATACTTTCGGCGATGAGTGTGTTGATGGCGTGGCGGTACTTCGCGACCCACAACACACGACGTCATCTTGTTTCTGCCGCTCCGGCGGCCTCCACCAACGCTGATTAACCAGACGCCCGACGCCATGCAAGACAAAATACTTATCCTCGATTTTGGTTCACAAGTCACACAGCTGATTGCACGTCGCGTGCGCGAAGCCGGTGTGTATTCGGAATTGCACGGACACGATATGTCGGAAGCCGACATTCGCGCCTTCAACCCGAAGGGCATCATCCTGTCGGGTTCCCACGCCTCTGTGACCGAAGCCGATGCCGCGCGTGCGCCGCAAGTCGTATTCGAGCTGGGTGTGCCGGTGTTGGGTATTTGTTACGGCATGCAGACCATGGCGGCGCAGCTGGGTGGAAAAGTCGAAAACGGATTGGTGAGGGAGTTCGGCTACGCGGAAGTCCGCGCACGTGGCCACTCGAAGCTCTTCAACGGCGTCGAAGACCGCAAAAATGCCGAGGCGCATGGTCTGCTCGATGTGTGGATGAGTCACGGCGACAAGGTAATGGAAATGCCGCCCGGCTTCAAGGTGATCGCCGAAACCCCGTCTTGTCCGATTGCCGGCATGGCGGATGAAGCGCGTGGCTTCTACGCGGTGCAGTTTCATCCGGAGGTCACACACACAAAACAAGGCAAGGCAATCTTCAGTCGATTCGTGCACGACGTCTGCGGCCTGTCCGCGCATTGGAACATGCCGGAATATATTCCCGAGGCGGTCGCGAAAATTCGTCAGCAGGTGGGCGACGAGGAGGTCATTCTCGGCTTGAGTGGCGGCGTGGATTCCTCGGTCGCCGCGGCACTGATTCACAAGGCCATCGGCGATCAGCTGACGTGTGTATATGTGGACAACGGTTTGATGCGTTTGAACGAATCGGCGCAGGTGAAAAAAACCTTCTCCGACAATTTGCACATGAAGGTGATCTACGTTGATGCGAGTGATGACTTCCTGGGGCAGCTCAAGGGGGTCGCCGACCCCGAGCTAAAACGCAAAATCATCGGCCGCGTGTTTGTCGAAGTATTCCAACGCGAATCAGCCAAATTGGCCAATGCAAAATGGCTGGCACAGGGAACCATTTACCCGGATGTGATTGAAAGCGCCTCGGCCAAAACCAAAAAGGCCAACACCATCAAGTCGCATCACAACGTCGGCGGTCTGCCCGAGTCGCTGCACCTGACATTGCTTGAACCATTACGGGAATTATTCAAGGACGAAGTGCGCGAGCTCGGTGTGGCACTCGGTCTGCCGCGCGAAATGGTTTACCGGCACCCGTTCCCCGGCCCCGGCCTGGGTGTGCGTATTCTGGGTGCCGTCACGCGTGAGGCTGCTGATTTGTTGCGCCGTGCCGATGCGATATTCATTGAGGAACTACGCAATACCAAAGATGCCGATGGCGTGAGCTGGTACGACAAGGTCGCGCAGGCGTTTGCGGTGTTTTTGCCGGTTAAGAGTGTCGGTGTGATGGGTGACGGACGCACCTACGAATACGTGGTTGCCCTGCGTGCGGTGCAGACCACCGACTTTATGACGGCCCACTGGGCGGAACTCCCGTACAGTTTGCTCGGCAAGGTATCGAATCGCATCATCAACGAAGTGCGTGGCTTTAACCGTGTGGTGTACGACGTCAGTGGCAAGCCGCCGGCGACCATTGAGTGGGAGTAACAGTGCGCAAGAATATTTCCTCGAACACCCCCTGGGAATCGATCGTCGGCTACTCACGTGCCGTCAAAGTCGGCAATCATGTATGGGTTGCCGGGACGACTGCATCGGATGAGACCGGCGCGGTCGTTGCTGCTGGTAATGCAGCCGAGCAGACACGCTACATCTTGCAAAAAATTGAACGCGCACTGGCCGACGCCGGCGCTTCCCTGCGAGATGTGGTTCGCACCCGGCTGTATGTGACCAGCATCGCCGATTGGCAGGCAGTCGGCGGCGTACACGGCGAATTTTTTGGTGATATCCGGCCGGCATCAACCATGGTCGAGGTATCCAAATTGATCGACCCCGCGCATTTGGTTGAAATCGAAGTTGACGCCTTTGTTGATGGCTAGGGCGAAAGCCGATTCGATCACCGTGTCGCGGTTGACCGATCGCCCATTCCTGCAAGGCGCCGACCAAGTGCCGTTGATAAAGTCTAGCAATGGCGGGGGCTTCCGGGCAATATTGGCTGAAAGCATCCGCCAGTATTGGGGTTTGAATTTACGATGAGATTTTATGCCTGATTCGACCGACCAATTATTTATGCGTGAAGCACTTGGTCTCGCCGCACTTGCGGCTTCACATGGCGAAGTGCCGGTGGGTGCCGTGGTGGTATCACAAGGTGCCATTGTCGGTCGTGGCTTTAACCGGCCGATCACCTCAAACGACCCGACGTCACACGCCGAAATTGTCGCGCTGCGTGATGCCGCACAACACCTCAACAACTACCGGCTGATTGATTGCACGCTTTACGTGACGCTCGAGCCGTGTGCCATGTGTGTCGGCGCCATGCTACACGCACGTCTGGCGAGGGTGGTGTGGGGCGCACCCGAGCCGAAGAGTGGTGCGTGCGGTTCGGTGATCAACCTTCCCGCCGAGGACAAGTTGAATCACCACACAACATTCACCGGCGGTGTTATGGCGGATGAAAGTAGTGCAATATTGAGGGAGTTCTTCCGTCAGAGGAGAACACGCGAGGAGAAAAGTTGATGCTCAATCAGTTGTCCGCCCTTGATGCGTTGTTTTTGTATCTCGAAACGCCCGAGACACCGATGCACGTCGGCAGTCTGATGCTGCTGGAAAAGCCGACCCGGCACAAAGGCAGTTTTGTCAAAGACATCCGCAAGCTGATCGCCGCGCGCATGCACCTCGCACCGCTGTTTTCCCGCAAACTTGCATTCATGCCGTTTGATTTGGCGAATCCCATCTGGCTGCAAACTGATGATGTTGATCTCGATTGGCACATCCGCCAGATGGTATTGCCCAAACCTGGTGCCCGCGCACAACTTGACGCCGCTGTTGCGTCTCTGCATGAAAACATGATGGATCGTGATCGGCCGTTGTGGCAATTCACCGTCATCGAAGGACTAGAAACCGGCGAAGTCGCTGTCTATGCAAAGATCCACCATGCCGGGCTCGATGGACAGGGTGGCGCGGCGCTGGCGCTGGCGATACTCGACCTTGAGCCAAATCCTCCCGTTGTTTCAGCCGCCACCGGCAAAGGCAAAGGCAAAGGCGCAGCATCGCTCACACCATCTGCCGCCAACATGATTTCCGCCGCACTGCGGACCAGCGTGGCGCAGTACGGAAAAATATTGCGGGCGGTGCCGGATGCAATCAAGACCGTCGGTGCCATGGGCATCCAGGCGGGTGTCTCGGCGCTGACGTCGTCGCAGGCAAAAAAGATGGGCGCGCCGTCTGAGCAGCTGTCGGGCATGGCCAACATGGCTGAAATCGCGGCGGGTGTGGTGACCTTGAAATCCTCCGATACACCGTTGCAGGCGGCAAAAAAAATGTTGCCCAAGGGCATCAAGCTCGGCCCGCGCACGCCGCTGAATGTGGCGGTCACGGCAAAACGCGCATTTCTCACCACGCGTCTGCCGCTGGATGAAACCAAGGCAATTGCCAAATACTTTGACGTTAAATTAAATGACGTGGTGCTGGCAACCTGTGCCGGCGCGCTGCGGCGTTTCTTCGCGCATGACAAGGCGGTATTGGCCAAGTCAATGGTCGGTGCGGTGCCTGCCAGTCTGCGTGCGGCCGGTGACACCACCCAAAAT
This sequence comes from Burkholderiales bacterium, assembly GCA_031431435.1. Classification (GTDB taxonomy): domain Bacteria; phylum Pseudomonadota; class Gammaproteobacteria; order Burkholderiales; family Usitatibacteraceae; genus UKL13-2. Next base: position 1,598 of record JANPDI010000016.1, on the reverse strand, counting down.
AATCAAGTGACGATGATGTTGATCAATCTCGCGACCAACATCGCCGACCCGGTCAAACGGATGGCGGCCATCCGTGCCTCAAGCCAATCCGCCAAGATGGTGACGGGCGCGATGAAAAGCATGATGTCGACGGCAACATCCGATTTGCCGACACTCGGCATCCCCTGGTTGATGAGCATCATCACGCCGCTTTACAAGTCGGCGGTCTCGACCAACCGCATCCCGGTGGTGGCCAACGTGGTGATTTCGAATGTGCCCGGGCCACCGGTGCCGCTGTATATGGCCGGTGCCAAATTGACCGCGTATTACCCGGTGTCGATCGTCACGCACGGTCTGGCACTTAATATCACTATTCATAGCTACGCAGGCATGCTTGACTATGGTTTTATCGCGGCAAAAAATGAAGTGCCCAAGCTGGAAAAACTGATCAGCTACATGCAGGACGCACATCAGGAGTTGATGAAGGTCATGACACCCGGCATGCGTTTGGTGAAAGAATCAGTGGTGCGCAAGCCTGTGAAAAAAATGAAGGTGAAGGTGGAAACAGAAACAAAGAAAAAGGTGACAAAAAAGCTGACAAAAGCGGCGGCGAAAGTCGCAACAAAAAAAACGACTGCAAAAGTGGCGAAGATAGTGGCGAAAAAAGTGGCGAAAAAAATTGCACCAAAAGTCACCAAACAAATAGCGGCAACGGTTGCCGGGCGGACCGCGAAAAAAACAGCCGGACACCGGGCAAAAGGAAAGGTATAAGGGATGGCGCTGAAGAAAAAAATGTCACGACACGCAAGCCAACTCGACCCCGACTTTGGCGAAGAAATCGCCCTGATCGAGCAACAACTCAAGGCGCCCAATGCGCTGTTGATGGCGCTTGAGTCGCGTGCGCCGTGGGAGTTGGGCGCCACATTGGCGGCCTGGCCGCTGCTAAAAAATGCGCCGCAAGGCGATGGCCACTCCGTTATTGTTTTTCCGGGGTTGGGCGCGGGCGATTTGTCGACCGCGCCGCTGCGCAATTTTCTGACCGCGCAGGGTTACGACACCCACGGCTGGGATCTCGGCCCGAATATGGGGCCGCGTAAAGGTGTGCTGCAAAAGAGTGTCGAGCGTATCGGTGAGATTTACAAGAACAGCGGACGCAAGGTGAGCCTCGTTGGTTGGAGTTTGGGCGGCATTTATGCGCGTGAATTTGCCAAGGAATTGCCGACGCTGGTACGCTCGGTGACAACACTCGGCACACCATTTGCGGGCGATCCCAAAGCCACCAACGCCTGGCGCTTTTATCAATACGCCAGCGGCCACAAACTCAACAACCCTGAGTTGATGGCGCGCGTAAAACAAGCGCCGCCGGTACCAACCACCTCGATCTATTCGCGTTCCGATGGTGTGGTGGCGTGGCAGCTTTCACATCAGGACGAATCCCCGTACGCGGAAAACATAGAGGTTGTTGCCAGCCACGTCGGCATGGGATTGAATCCCATTTCACTTTATGCCGTGGCCGACCGGCTCGCCCAGGCCGAGGGCGGATGGAAAAAATTTGACCGCAGCGGCTGGCGGCAATATTTTTATCGCGATACTTCGCGTGCCGAGGATAGTTGGTTTTG
>JANPDI010000015.1:0-6455 GCA_031431435.1 Burkholderiales bacterium | reverse complement strand
TTGATCCCATGAGTTACTCACCGATGATGAGCCGCCGGTCATTTGCATGCCAAATCCGGTGTGTGCATAGACGGGTGCGGCCGGCGCCAATTCGGCGCGAACCTTGCTCCAGTCACATTCAAGCTCCTCCGCCACCAACATCGGCAACGAGGTCAACACGCCCTGACCAAATTCAAGATGCTTGACTTGAACCGTCACCGAACCGTCACGGGCAATCCGCAGAAATGCGTTTGGCTGATTCAGGTTTGGTGCCTGCGGCGCCTGCGCCAGCGCAAGCTTGTTGCCGATGCTCAGGTTAAAGCCAATGACGAGCCCACCGCTGGTGGCCGCACCGGCTTTGAGAAAATCACGGCGGGATGGCTTGCGTACTTTTGATGTTGCAAATAATTTTTCCATGATCCGCCCCTATGCCTTCGCTGCTTTTTTGGCCGTAACCGGTGCTGCCTTGCCGCCTGCCGCTTTACCACTTGCCGCCACCTTGATCGCGGCGCGCACACGGTTGTAGGTGCCGCACCGGCACACATTGCCGCTCATCGCCGCATCGATATCGGCATCGGTTGGGGCCTTGTTTTTGGTCAGCAACGCGGTCGCCGACATGATCTGGCCGGACTGGCAGTAACCACACTGGACGACGTCTTCTGACAGCCAGGCATCCTGCACTTTTTTACCGATCGGCGATTTTCCAACCACTTCAATCGTCGTCACGCGCTTGCCCTCGATGGCGGATATCGGCGTCGAACAAGATCGCATCGGCTCACCATTGACGTGAACGGTGCACGCGCCGCACAACGCCATGCCGCAACCAAATTTGGTGCCGGTCAATTGCAGGTTATCGCGCAAGAACCAAAGCAGCGGCGTCGACGCATCAACATTGGTTGAAATACGTTCGCCATTGACGGTAAAAATAGCCATAAACACTCCGTAGAAAAAGCGGGCGGCCACGGGATCGCGGCGGCGGATGAGGCAGGGGAAATTTTACGCCGAAAAGCCGCTTTTATTGGCGGCGCTATACAATTCCCCATACACTGATGTATTGTACGATTTTCGAACGGCCAATTTTGCGGAAACAAGCCGTCCAGCCGCACCCACCAACACCCAAAAAATGCGGCGACGACAAAAAATCATGACTCCCCGGTTACTAAAACAAAAAGCACCGGCCAAATCGACCGAAACATCGCAGCTGGACAAAGTCGCCTGGTTAAAGGCGGCGGCGGTTGCCATCGCAGAAGACGGGTTCAATGGCATCAAGATCTTGCCGCTATCAAAGCGATTGGGCGTGACGCGTGGCAGTTTCTACTGGCATTTCGATGACCATGCAGCATTTGTCCGGGCTTTCATCGATTTTTGGCGTGATCAGCAGCTGCGAACGGTTGCCTCCTATCAACACAACTCCACCGACCCGGTCAAAGCGTATGCACGTTTGCTGGAAGTTGTATTGACAGACTCCGGTCCCGAACTAAAGCGGTTAAAGGTTGAATTCGCGCTGCGCGGGTATGCACGGCGCGATAGTTTTGCGGCGGGTGCGGTGGCAACGGTTGATCGTGCGCGCATCGATCTCTTTTTGCCCATCGTCCAAGGCATTGCAAAAACAAATGAGCAAGCTGAATCGTTTGCCATGCTGCTCTTGATTCAGCTTTCCGGTGCACAACATGCAATCGCCGGACCAAATTGCGACGCCAACGCGCTGGCTAGTCTCAAGATTGCAATGCTGCAAGCGCTGGCTTCACTTTGCGCGGCGCAAACTGTCACCAATTTGGCCAAAACAGGCACCCGGAAAAAATGACCACCATCCTCGTTACCGGCGCTGCCGGTTATATCGGTTCACATACCTGTCTGGTGCTGCAGCAACACGGCTTTGATGTTGTGGCATTCGACAATTTTTGCAACAGCTCGATGGCATCATTGGTGCGGGTGCAACAACTCGCCAATCGACCGATGACCGTGGTGGAAGGCGATGTGCGTGATGGCGCTTGTCTGGCGTCGCTTTTTTCGCGCCAGCCGATTGATGCGGTCATTCATTTTGCCGGGCTCAAGGCTGTCGGTGAATCGGTGCGTGAACCGCTGCGTTATTACGACAACAATGTTATCGGCACGATTCGATTGATTGAAGCGATGTCCTGCGCCGGCGTCACACGATTCATTTTCAGCTCATCCGCCACCGTTTACGCCGCATCGGGAAAACCACAGTTTTTTGAGTCGTCGGCGATCGGCCCGTCGAGCCCGTATGGCGAAAGCAAATTGATGGCCGAGAAAATTTTGACTGATTTTTGCGCCGTCAATCCGGCTTGGAACGTTGCGCTGTTGCGTTACTTCAATCCGGTTGGCGCACATGAAAGCGGACAGCTGGGCGAAGATCCAACCGGCATCCCGAACAATTTGATGCCCTATATTTCGCAGGTCGCCGTTGGCAAACTGGCGACATTGTCCGTTTTTGGCGACGACTATCCAACCCCCGACGGTACCGGCATTCGCGACTACATTCACGTCATGGATCTGGCCGAAGGTCATCTTGCTGCGTTGAATGCGTTGGCCGAGCTGCCTCCGGGCGCAACACCAATCAATCTGGGTTCAGGCTGCGGCCACAGTGTGCTTGAGGTGATCGCGGCATTTGAAGCGGCGTCCGGAAAATCGATTCCGTATCGCGTTGTTGATCGCCGACCCGGCGATATTTCAGACTATTTTGCCGACGCAACACTGGCGGCGCAGTTGTTGCGCTGGCGAACGTCGCGAAGCCTGGACGATATGTGTCGCGATACATGGAACTGGCAGCGAAGAAATCCCAACGGGTTCCCAAAGTAGGTTCTGTTGGTGGTTGGATTTCCAAACCGCCGGACTAAATCGCATTGGAACGCCGGGCAGTACGCGCACCTAGGCGTATTTGACGCCGATCCGACCGGTGTAATCGGAAAATTGCAAAAAGGGCCGATTACCATGCGCCTCGAAATACTCATCAACCGCCTTCTTGGCACCGCCCCAGTGGCCGTAGTCATCCACAATTAGAACACCGCCAATACTCAAGCGAGGATAGAGAATCTCCAGCTCGAACTTGGTTGACTCATACCAATCCGTATCCAAACGTAATACGGATATCTTGCCCGGCAGCAATTCTTCCCGCCCAAGCGTCTCGACGACATCACCCGCAACAAAATGGATCGTTTCGCCCAACAGATTGGCGCGCTTGAAATTGCCGCGCACTTCGTCGAGCGATGCGCTGCACCACCCGGGGCCGCCGCCACTTGCATGAGCGGTGTACTCGGTCGTCGCCAATTTGCCGTCAAAAGCAACATCAGCACTGGTCGGCTCCACCATACCGGCGAAGGTATCAAACAGGTAAACAGCCTTTGCTGATCCCGACTGTTTGAACACCCCGGCGGCAACCAATGCGTTTCCGCCGCGCCAAACACCGCATTCGACGAAATCGCCTTCGACGCCACGATCAATGACATGCTTGCACGCCATCAGCGTCGCGAACAGTCTCTCGTTGGATACCATCGTCAAGTCATTCCTGCGGACGTACTTCAGCAGCTCCCGTTCAGCGTCCGATAACTCCACAGGCATCTGGACTTCTTCCGGCAGCTTGCGTCGAAGCTCCAGTCCTGCCCAACCCAGCACTGATTGAATGACTTGTTTCATTGAGTTTTGCGATTCGAGATAGTGACATGTTAATGTTATCGCGATATCCAGCCAGGAAGCCGTGCGGCGATAAAATCCCTGTCAGGCGCAATTTGCCAGCGCATCAGGCCGCCAGCAATTCGCCCAGCTGCCCACGATGGTAGTGGGCATCACCAAAGGTCATGTCAATGGCCGTCAGTCGCTTGAAATAATGGCTGATCGGTAATTCATCGGTCACCCCCATGCCGCCATGCAGTTGAACTGCCTGCTGGCCAACCAGGCGCGCCGACTGACCCACCAGTGATTTTGCCGCCGCCAGCACACGCCGACGCTCATTGAGGTCTGATGAATCAACCTTCAGTGCCGCCAACATGGTGATCGATCGTGCCTGCTCGGTGGCGATAAACATATCGACCATCCGGTGTTGCAACGCCTGAAACGTGCCGATGGCCACACCAAACTGTTTGCGGCTTTTGAGGTATTCAAGCGTTTGTTCACCCAACGCCTCCATCGCGCCGACCGCCTCGGCGCACAATGCGGCGAGGCCAAAGCCAAGCGCGCGCTCAATGCTGGCGTAGGCGGCCCCCTCTGTACCAATCAACGCGGTAGACGCAACGTGCACGTCGTTGAGCGTGATCTCAGCTGCACGCATGCCGTCATTGGTTGCATAGCCGCGCACACCGAGACCGGCGCTGACTTTGTCAACGACAAACAATGAAATACCATTTTCGTCACCGACCGCGCCACTGGTGCGCGCCGACACAATCAGCGTGTCGGCGGCATCACCATGCAGCACCACGGCTTTGGCACCGTTTAATACATATCCGTCACCATCACGTCGTGCCGTGGTGGCAACGTGGCTGCTTTGATAGCGCCCCGCCCGCTCGTGCACCGCCAACGCCATGGTTTTGTCACCGGCAACAATCGCCGACAACATCTCTGCACCACCGGCATGGTCGCGCAACACATTGCCGCACAGTACCACCGTGGATAAATAGGGTTCCACCACCAATGCGCGGCCGAAACACGTCATCACGATCATCGTATCTTCCGCCGCGCAGCCGCTGCCACCCAAATTGGTGGTGATGCCCATGCCGCCTGCCGACTCGGGAATGCCGATGCCGAGCAAGCCAAATTCGGCGAATGCCCGCCAATGGGTTGCGGAAAAGGTGCCGCCTGTTTTTAGCTGTTGGCGGCGTGCATCAAAGCTGTAATTTTTTTCGAGATAACGTCGCAGCGAATCGTTGAGTTGCTGCTGTTCTATATTCAGTGAAAATTCCATATCAGCCTCTGCTCAAAATCTAGAGACCCAGCACGTGCTGGGCGACGATGTTTTTTTGAATTTCGTTGGAGCCACCAAAAATGCTGAGCTTGCGCATATTGAAATAGTCACCCGCGGCCATCGGCGTGTAATCCTCACCGACCGGCTCGCCGGTCCAGGCGGCGTCAAGTGCCTCGGGCAAATGCGCCAACGCTTCCGGCCCCGCTGCATACATGGTCAATTCGAAGATCGCCTGTGCAACTTCGGTGCCGCGAATTTTGAGGATCGATGCTTCCGCACCGGGTGCGCCTTTTTTGGCCATGGCATCCAATGTACGCAGCAGCGTCATCTCGTGCGCCATCAATTCCATTTCGCATTGGGCGAGCCGGTCACGGAAACGAAGGTCGTCAATCAATGGTTTACCGTCTGACATTTCGCTGCGGGCGATTTGATGCAAGCGTTGCATCAACAATTTTGACACCGCCACCAGATTCAGACCGGTACGTTCGTGTGACAACAAAAACTTTGCACAGGTCCAGCCCTTGTTTTCTTCGCCGACCAAATTTGTCACCGGTACGTCAACGTTGTCGAAAAACACTTCGTTCACTTCGTGCTCACCATCGAGCGTGATGATCGGCCGCACCGTCACGCCGGGTGTTTTCATGTCGATCAGCAGAAAAGAAATCCCCTGTTGCGGCCGGCCTTCACTATTGGTGCGGACCAGACAAAAAATCCAGTCGGCGTGCTGCGCCAATGTGGTCCAAATCTTTTGGCCGTTGACGATGTATTTGTCGCCAACCCGCTCGGCCTTGGTCTTGAGTGAAGCCAGATCCGAGCCGGAGCCGGGCTCGGAGTAACCCTGACACCAAAAAATTTCGCCGTTCAGGATGCGCGGCAAATGCCGCGCCTTTTGCTCGGGTGTGCCAAACGCCATCAACACCGGTGCCAACATGCGCTGGCCAAACGCGATCAGCGCCGGCGCGCCGGCTTCGATGCACGCTTGTTCAAAAATAAAAATCTCGGTGTGATTCCACGCCGTACCACCATATTCTTTCGGCCAATACGGGCCGCCCCAGCCGTGGTCAAACAGGATGCGCTGCCAGCGCAGGTAGTCGTCGCGGTCCAGACGTTTACCATGCAACCCTTTGTGGCGGATATCATCCGGCAGGTGTTTGGCAAGAAACGCCCTGACCTCGGACTGAAAAGCTTGTTCGGCGGAAGAGTAGTCAACGTTCATGGTGATGTCCAACGATAAAACTGGTTATTGAAACGCGCCATTTGGCGGGTGTTTTGCGGCATTTTTGCTTCAAACGGCACGTGGAATGGCGACGTTCAAATTTGAAAACGTGTAAAAACCTTATCTTCCCAATGCAGAGCGTGCTCCAACTTGATTAAAGGGGGGCTTGGACCCAGTCTGCTTCTTTGCCAGAAAAACGAAGGACTGGATCCCAGCCTTGTATGTCGCAAAATAGCGTTGTAGTCGTTGTTGTAACTGGTGAGGAAGTATTAGATCGACCCAGCCTGGTACTGCGTAGTTTAAGCAAGTACGGAGCGCAGCGATGATCGGTGCTTCTTCTTTTTT
>JANPDI010000014.1:0-4269 GCA_031431435.1 Burkholderiales bacterium | reverse complement strand
GATCGCGACATCATCCGCTACAACCCGCATGCGCTGATTGAGGGCATGATCATCGCGGCATACGCAATGGGGATTCCGGTCGGATACAACTATATCCACGGCGAGATCTGGGCCGACTATGAGCGGTTTGAAGACGCGTTGCAGGAAGCACGCGACGTGGGATACCTCGGCAAGAATATTCTCGGCTCTGATTTTTCATTTGAACTGCACGCGCACCACGGTTACGGTGCCTATATTTGCGGCGAAGAAACCGCGTTGCTCGAATCGCTCGAGGGCAAGAAAGGTCAGCCGCGCTTCAAGCCGCCGTTTCCAGCGTCGTTTGGTCTGTACGGCAAACCGACCACCATCAACAATAACGAGACGTTTGCGGCCGCACCCGCGATTATTCGCAACGGCGGCGAGTGGTTCCTGAATCTGGGCAAGCCGAACAACGGCGGCACCAAGATTTTTTCCGTGTCGGGGCATGTCAATAAACCCGGCAACTACGAAGTCAAACTGGGAACCCCGTTTGCAAAGCTGCTCGAAATGGCGGGCGGTATGCGCGGCGGCAAAAAAATCAAAGGCGTGATTCCGGGCGGTTCATCGATGCCGATCATCAAAGGCGATGTGATGATGACACTGGATATGGATTACGACACGATTCAAAAAAACGGTTCGTTCCTCGGCTCCGGTGCGGTCATTGTGATGGACGAAGATACCTGCATGGTCAAGGCGGCAGAACGGCTGGCGTATTTCTATTTTGAAGAATCGTGCGGCCAATGCACACCCTGCCGCGAAGGCACCGGCTGGCTGTACCGCATTATCAATCGCATCGAACACGGTCAGGGTCGGATGGAGGATCTTGATTTGTTGTTGAATCTTTCGGATCAGATTCAGGGCCGCACCATTTGCGCGCTGGGTGACGCCGCGGCGATGCCGGTGCGTGCATTCGTGAAAAACTATCGCGAAGAATTTGAATATCACATTACCAACAAGCGTTGCATGGTTGCCGCCGGGGGTTACTCGACTCCCGTCAGTAACGATACGCTGGCGATGGCGGCTGAGTAACCAATATGATTAATCTGGAAATCGACGGCAAACAGGTACAGGTTGAGAATGGCGCGACCGTGATGGAAGCGGCCAACAAACTCGGCGTGTTTGTGCCACATTTTTGTTATCACAAGAAATTATCCATCGCCGCCAATTGCCGCATGTGTTTGGTGCAGGTGGAAAAGGCGCCGAAGCCGTTGCCTGCCTGTGCCACACCCGCCACCGAAGGCATGAAAGTACAGACGGCGTCGGACTATGCCAAAGCCGCGCAGCAGGGCGTGATGGAATTCTTGTTGATCAACCATCCGCTTGATTGTCCGATTTGTGACCAGGGTGGTGAATGCCAGTTGCAGGATCTGGCGGTCGGTTATGGTGCATCCGCATCGCGTTACCAGGAAGAAAAACGCGTGGTGTTCCACAAAGACATCGGTCCGTTGGTGTCAATGGAAGAAATGTCGCGGTGTATTCATTGCACACGCTGTGTCCGTTTTGGTCAGGAGATTGCCGGCGTGATGGAGCTAGGCATGGCCGGGCGCGGGGAACATGCCGAAATTGTTTCGTTTGTCGGCAAATCGGTTGATTCAGAACTCTCCGGCAACATGATCGATCTATGCCCGGTTGGCGCGTTGACTTCAAAGCCGTTCCGTTACTCGGCGCGTACCTGGGAATTGTCGCGCCGCAAGTCGATTGCGCCCCACGACGGCCTCGGCTCGAATCTGATCATTCAGGTCAAGCAGGATCGTGTAATGCGCGTTTTGCCGATGGAAAACGACGCCGTCAATGAATGCTGGATTTCTGATCGTGACCGGTTTTCATATGAGGCACTGAATTCAGTTGACCGACTCAGCAGCCCGATGGTCAGGAAAAACGGCGTTTGGGCGGAGGCAGATTGGCAGGAGGCGTTGCAGGTTGTCGCCGACGGACTCAAGACCGCCAGCCAAACGCATGGTGCATCATCCATCGGTATGCTGGCCTCGCCAACGGCAACACTTGAAGAGCTCTATTTGCTTAACAAACTGGCGCGCGGTCTCGGTACCAACAACATTGACACACGCCTGCGCCAGCCTGACACAAGTGCCGACGGCAATATTAGCGGTGCCCGTTGGCTTGGCACAAAGATTGCCGACATCGGTGGTCTGCAAAGCGTGTTGCTGGTTGGCTCGACTTTGCGTAAAGAACAACCGTTGTTATCCACCCGCTTCCGTGCGGCCGTCAAACGCGGCATGCAACTTAATGTTGTGCATGCGGTTGATGACGATTTATTGATGCGCACGGCAAACAAGGCAATTGTTAAACCAAGCGCATTGCCCGATGCGCTGGCGGCGATTGCCAAGGCGCTTGCCGAAATCAAGGGTGGGGCGTTGCCGGGCGAAGTGGCAAACGCCATTGCAAATGTCAAGGTGACAGACGCCGCACGCGCGATTGCCAAGAGCCTTGCCGCAAAAGAAAAGACCGCCGTTTTCCTCGGCCATTTTGCGCAGCAGCATCCGCATGCATCCGCGCTGCATGTGCTGGCGCAGGAGATTGCGCGTTTGGCCGGTGGTGTCGTTGGCTTTTTTGCCGAAGCCGGTAACAGCGTCGGCGCAGCGGTGGTTGGGGCATTACCCGGTGCCGACGGCTACTGCGCACAAGGTATGGTTAACAACCCGCGTCAGGCGTATGTCTTGTTAAATGTCGAGCCGGAAGCGGATTGCAGCAATCCCAACACCATCGCGTCATTGGCGGCGGCGGAATTTGTTGTGTCGATGGCCATGTTCCGCAACGACGCCGCACTCAACTATGCCAGCGTCATATTGCCGATTGCACCGTTTACCGAAACAGCCGGCACGTTTGTCAACATGGAAGGCTCGGCACAATCGTTCAACGGTGTGGTCAAGCCGCAGGGCAACACCCGCCCGGCATGGAAGGTCATTCGTGTGCTCGGTAATCTGCTTGGTCTCGCCGGTTTTGAGCAGGACAATATTGAGGCCATTCGCAAAGAAATCGCGCCGGACTTGAATGGTTTTGTCGCATCCAGAATTGGCAATGTTGTCAGTGGCATCAAAGTCGATTTGGGATCGGTTGTGTCCGGCGATGATCCGGTACAACAAGTCGGTATTTACGCGGTTGACGCCATCACGCGTCATGCGCCGAGCCTGCAAATGACAGCGGACGCCAGGGCATCACACGCCGCACAGAACTTTGCCGAGGCGGCGGAATAAGCATGGATGCCCTCATTCAAACCTTGAATGCACAATTTATCGCCACGCTCGGGCCGTTGCACGGGCCGACGGTATGGTTCGTGGTGAAGTCGCTGGTCATGATTTTGATGGTGATGATTCCCGTGCTGGTATTTGTGTTGTATTTCCAACTGGTCGAACGCTGGGTGATCGGCTGGATTCAGGTGCGGCGTGGTCCGAACCGGGTCGGTCCGTTTGGATTGCTGCAGCCGATTGCCGACGCGATCAAGCTGTTGCTCAAGGAACAGATTGTTCCAACCGGCGCCAACAAGTTTTTATTTCTGATTGCACCGGCAATATCGGTGGCCCCGGCAATGGCCGTGTGGGCGGTGATTCCATTCACACCAACCTGGGTGGTGTCCGGCGCGGACGCCGGCATTCTGGTGGTGCTGGCCATGACATCGATGGGTGTTTACGGTGTCATTCTGGCGGGCTGGGCATCGAACTCCAAATATGCCTTTATCGGCGCGATGCGTTCCGCGGCGCAGGTGGTCTCATACGAAATTGCCATGGGCTTTGCCTTGGTCGGCGGCCTCATGGCGGCGCAGTCGCTGAATCTGACCGAAGTGGTGGCCAAACAGAGCAGCCCGTTCGGCATGTTCGGCTGGTTCTTTATCCCGCTGTTTCCATTATTCGTGATTCAGTTTATCGCCGGTGTGGCCGAGACCAACCGCCATCCGTTTGATGTGGCCGAAGGTGAGTCCGAAATTGTCGCCGGCCCGTTGGTGGAATATTCCGGCATGACCTGGTCGCTGTTTTTTCTGGCCGAATACGCAAACATGTTGTTGGTTGCGGTGATCTCGTCGCTGCTGTTCCTGGGTGGCTGGTTGTCACCGTTCCCGCAATCGTGGGGCGCCATCGGCCAATCGAGCATCCTGTGGTTCTTTGCCAAGATGTCGGTATTGATGTTTATGTTTTTGTGGATTCGTGCCTCATTTCCGCGTTATCGCTATGACCAAATCATGCGTCTGGGCTGGAAGGTGCTGATCCCGATTACGATTGTGTGGATTGTGGTCACCGG
>JANPDI010000013.1:0-3747 GCA_031431435.1 Burkholderiales bacterium | reverse complement strand
TGGTGGTGTGCATGCAAAACTGCTGCATGCGCTTTCGGCAAAGGTGGGCGAATCCAGCGATGTTCTTGAATAGCAAAGTGCCCTATACACAAGGGGTTTCGGGCAAAAATGCCGCAAACAGCCCGCCATCATTAGAGTTTGTATTTTATGCAGACACTGGTTTATCTCCACGGATTTCGTAGCTCGTCGCGTTCACAAAAAGCGCTGGCGCTGGCGGCGGCGCTGGCACGCCATAAGTCCGATTGGGAATTGATCACGCCGGATTTATCGCATGATCCGATGGTCGCTTTTGCACAGATTGACGCGATTGTCGCGCGCCAACCGGATCCCGCACAAAACCTCACCTTGATCGGTTCGTCGCTCGGCGGCTTTTATGCGCATGTTGTCGCCGCCCAAAAAGGATGCCGCGCGGTCTTGCTTAACCCGTCATTGAGGCCCTACATCACGCTGGCGGATCACCTCGGCCCGCAAACCAATTTGCACACGGGGGAGGCTTTTGACTTCACCACGGCAAACCTTGACGATTTGCGGTCACACGCACCCGCCGACACCGCCACCAACCACAACAACGTCCTGCTGATTGTTGAAATGGGCGATGAACTGCTCGACCATCAACAAACCATTGCCGCCCTGCCGGGCGCAACGGTGATTGCCGTCCCCGGCGGCAACCACAATCTGGACTCGTTCGCACACCACATTGATGCCGTTTTGCGTTTTGCCGGTCTGGACCAAGCCGGCGCATAAATGCCGGAACGTGGCGTTGCCCCGTATAATTTTGGCTTCCCTCCCTGCCACGCGTTGTATCGGACTGCCAAACCATGAATGTGTTTTTTGAAGAAGACGGCGCGTTCAAAGTTGCACGGGTGATGGAAGACCTTGTCACCTCGCTGCAGATCGAGGCCATATCCGGCAAACGCAGCAAGATCAAATCGAATACGGTGCTGCTACGATTTGAAACATCGCTGACCGACCTCATGCCGCAGGCCGAACATCTCGCCGCGGAAATTGATCCGGATTTTTTGTACGAAGTGTGCGGGCCCGGCGAATTCGCCTTCGATGAACTCGCGCTGGATTATTTCGGCCATCAGCCGTCTGCTGCAGAGGCCGCTTCCTGCGCGATCAAATTACACGCGGCGCCGATGTATTTTTATCGGCGCGGTAAAGGCCGGTTTCAAAAGGCGCCCGAAGAAAATCTGAAGGCCGCGCTGGCATCGGTCGAGCGTAAAAAACGCGAAGCCGAGGAAATGGCGGTGTGGGTGGATCAATTGCAGCGGGGCGAAATGCCGGACGCAGTCCGCCCGCATATCAACCAGTTGTTATACAAACCGGATCGCAACACGCTGATCGCCAAGGCGTGTGAGAAGGCGGTTGTATTGACCGGCAAATCGCTGCCGCAGTTGTTTTTTGCCGCCGGCGCCTGGGCGGATCGTGCCAATGCACCGCACATGGCGCAACACGATTTTCATGTCGGCAAGTTTCTGGCGGACTATTTTCCAAAGGGCGACGCGCCCAAAATCGATCCCGACTTGATGGCGCCAGCCGACCTGCCGGCCGCCACCGTCGATGCCTACTCGATCGACGATGCGGCAACCACCGAGATTGACGATGCCTTTTCGTTTCGCCACCTCGACGATGGACAGATTGAGGTCGGTATACATATCGCTGCGCCGGCGTTGCTGTTTGCCGCGGATGGGCCGCTCGATCTGTCGGCCCGCTCGCGCTTGTCGACGGTTTATTACCCGGGGACAAAAATCACCATGCTGCCGGACGCCGCCGTGGCGGCCGCCACCCTCGCCGAGGGGCACAACCGGCCGTGTGTATCGCTATATGCCATTTTCGACGGCACGACCAAGGCGCTGATATCGACCCGCTCGGTGTGTGAACGCGTCAATATTGCAAAGAACCTTCGTTTGCATGAACTCGAGACCTGGTTTACCAACGAGGCCATTGCCGATCAAACAGCGCAAGGTCCGTTTGGGTCCGCGTTACTCGGCATGCACGCCATTGCACTGGCGCTAAAGGAAAAGCGCGGGGCAAAGGACGGTTCAGACTATGTTGACTACAATTTCGACCTCATCAATGACGGCGCGTCCATTGCCATTTCAGCCCGGGTGCGTGGCAGCCCGATCGACACGGTTGTCGCTGAGTTCATGATTTTTGCCAACAGCGAGTGGGGCAGGTTGCTGGCGGAGAATCAAGTCGCGGCGATTTATCGTGCGCAGCAGAATATGAAGACACGCATGACCACTGATGCGTTGCCGCACGAGGGGCTCGGGGTGGCATATTACGCGTGGTCGTCGTCACCGTTGCGGCGTTATGTTGATCTGGTCAATCAACGCCAGCTGATCGCGTTCATTCGCGGCGAAACCCCGCTTTACCCCAAACGATCGCCGGTGTTGAATGAAATTGCCCGTACTTTTGATTTGACCTACGACGCCTACGCCGAATTTCAGCGCAACATGGAACGTTTCTGGTGCTTGCGATATCTCGAACAAGAAGGCCGCACGACCTTTGAGGGGACGATTATTCGTGAAGAATTGGTGCGTGGCGCCGACCTGCCGTTGATTGTCAAACTCCGCAAGACACCCGGACTGCCCGGAAAAACGCCGGTGACGGTACATGTTGACGCGATTGACTACTGGACAATAAGCGGCGATTTTTCGGTTGACGTTGCACCGGTTGAGGTGACACCCGTCGAGGCAGACCAAACTTTGATTGAAATCCAACAACCCGTACCAGAAAGCCCCAAAGCCGCATAAAATATGTCCATGATGCTGCGATGCCCTTAGCGACCGCCGTGCTCAGGTTTTTTGAGCGACCGCGTCAAGTCGCGTTACAACTCAATACCCGCTTCGACGCCCGGCTCGACGCGGTGGCAGCCTTCCCCCCGCCGCCGATAGCGATCTCGATTCAAAAAGTGCTGGCCGTATCGATTCCGATGCAAACGGCCAGCGTTATTTCAATTGGCATCCACTTATTCTTGATTATCGGCATCGGTTTCACCGTTTTCGACGCCAAACGATTTGCCCCGCCACACAACATCATGGACGTGGTGCTGGTCAACTCGAAGTCAACCACGCGCCCACAAAATGCGGATGCCCTGGCGCAGTCGAATCTCGACGGCGGTGGCAACACCGATGAAAAGCGCCGTGCAAAAACGCCGATGCCGGCGATTGAACAATCACCTGCCAAAAACGAACTGCAGGCGGCACAAGAACGGGTGCGACAGCTCGAGGCGGAAATGAAAACGCTGATGACCCAGGCGCGCGCCGCGGCGAAAGTCCTGCAAGGCCAGGTTGCGCCACCTGCCGGCACACCGAACCCCGTTTCTGCTTCGAACCTGATGGAAAGGTCGGTGGAAATTGCCAAGCTGGAGGCGCAGCTCAGCAAAGAATACGATGCCTATCAGCAGCGGCCAAAACGCAAATTTATTGGTGCGCGTGTTGCGGAATATCGATTTGCCGCCTACGTTGATAATTGGCGGCTTAAGATCGAACAGGTTGGCAATCTCAATTATCCCGGGGAAGCCAAGGCGCGTGGCATCCACGGCAAGTTGCAACTGACGGTGGCGATCAAGGCCGACGGCGAAGTCGAATCGGTTGAAGTCAATCGCTCATCCGGCAAAAAAGTGCTCGATGAAGCGGCAAAACGGATTGTCCGGCTGGCGGCGCCCTACGATCGCTTTCCAAATGAAATTAAACGCGATACCGACGTGATTCACATCACCCGTACATGGATGTTTATGAA
>JANPDI010000012.1:0-2998 GCA_031431435.1 Burkholderiales bacterium | reverse complement strand
AGTACTGGTTGATCACAGGAAGATAATCTGGGTATGTGGCCTTCATCCACTCAACATATTTCATCGCCAACAGACGATAGTCGTCGAAGTGTTCAACTGAGTCGGCAACTTTGAAGGTGTTCATAGGGGCTCGGTTGTTGTACGGTCTAACGACCAAGGTGAACGGCGGCGTGATGTTGTGCCGTCCGCTCGACCGCCGAGTTAGACCGATGCATCGCGAAATGCCCGCAAAACGATATTGATACGCGTTTGGTAGCCGGGCCCTTGTGCCTTGAACCACTCAAGTACATCCTGGTCCACTCGGAGCGATATTGATGCTTTCGACGGCAATGGTTGCAGGCCGCGCCGAACAACACCACGCACAATATGCCGAATGTCTGCCTCGGGATGCTCGGAGGTTGGGGCCGAAGGTTTGCCCGATGTCTTAAGGCGTGCCCAGTCAGTCTTGGATTTTACTGAAGAAGATGTCTGTTTCACGATTGGTTGCCTTGCGGAACGAGATGATGCGGATTTCATGGTCGGACTCCGTATGTGCGATTGACACAGGAAAGCCTGCGAGTAGTCCAAGAGTAACGAAGCGCTGCTCGCCGTAGGAGAATCGGTCATCTTCGAAAGTAAACGTCAGCCCTTCGAACACGCGAGGTGCGTCAACGAAATCAAGCCCGTGTGCTTTTAGATTAGCTGCCCGCTTCGTCTCCGACCAAGTGAACTCCATCCGCAAAGTGTATATACATTACGTATGGGCGTCAAGGAGTGCCGACGAAGCGGTTTAACGTCCGAGCTAATGGGCGCCGCGCTTTTGCGGCGTCCAGCGACCTAAGGGAGCGACCTTGAGCGAAGAGTTAGAGCTCAACATGGTCCTTTACTTTGGCCAAAGGAACAGCCAGACCGCGAACGGTCCAACGATCGCGACGATGGTTACCAGCATCCCAATGTAGCCGCAGCCTAGCCAATACCCCCAGCGTATAGCTGCCTTTCGCGAGTGCGTGCCTCCATTGGCGCGCCCAGCTTTGATGGCGGCAATGGCGCATGCGAGCGACAGAACTGCGAGCAGTACGAACACTGGTAGGTTGTTCGGCCACAGCAATTTCGCGACTTCGGCAAACGCTGGCGCAATTGTCCAGGGAACAATGCCAAACAGAAGTACCAACGCTTCAGTTTTTTGGTTAATGGGAAATGCCGACATGAGTTCTAACTAGTTTTAGACACCAAAACGCCGTCTAACATTCCGGCTGGTGTCTAACGTCCCGGAACCAGCCACCTTGAAACCCTTGACAGTCGGGGGTTTCGCTAAATATACTGTATTTATGTACAGCATTAACAAAAGCGCAAAAAATAACATGCCGCCGTTGCGGTCCGTACGCATTCTGGACCAGTTGCGCGAGCGCATTCGCTACTTGCACTACAGTTTAAGGACGGAAGAAGCATATGTCTACTGGGCTCGGGCGTTTATTCGTTTCCATGGGTTGCGCCACCCCGGTGAAATGGGGAAAGTGGAAATTGAGGCGTTCCTGATGGCCTTGGTGAGCAAACGCAATGTATCGTCATCCACCCACCGGCAGGCATTGTCAGCGCTGCTGTTTTTGTACGGCCACGTGCTCGGCGTTGATCTACCGTGGCTGGAGGAGATCGGCCGACCGCGCGAGGTCAAGCGTTTGCCGGTCACATTGTCGCCGGATGAGGTGGCGCGGATATTTCACCACATGGACGGTGAGTTTTTGCTGATTGCACAGCTTTTGTATGGCACCGGGCTGCGCATTCTGGAAGCGATGCGGTTGCGCGTAAAGGATATCGATTTCACGCGCAATACGATCATCGTGCGGGAAGCGAAGGGCAATAAGGATCGCGCAGTGATGTTGCCCGCCAGATTGGTCGACGCCTTGCAGGCACAATTGTTGCGCGCCAACAAGTGTTGGGCGGGCGATCGCGCAGCCGGCCGGCCGGGCGTGTACATGCCAGATGCGCTGGACCGAAAATATCCACGTGCCGGGCAGTCGTGGGCGTGGCATTGGGTATTTCCGCAATCGAGCCTCGCAACGGATCCGCGAACCGGGATCGAGCGCAGACACCATGTATATGAAACAACGTTTCAGCGTGCGTTCAAACGCGCTGTGATGGCCGCTGAAATTCATAAGCCCGCCACGCCGCATACACTGAGGCATTCGTTCGCCACGCAGGTGCTGCAATCCGGGTACGACATTCGAACTGTGCAGGAATTACTCGGTCACGCCGATGTAAAGACAACAATGATCTACACCCATGTGCTCAAGGTCGGTGGTGGTGGCGTAATCAGCCCGTTGGATCGGATGTGAACGTTTAATTCGCTATCATGCCATTTTGAAAGTTGTTTATTGGCGGGCGTTTCCAGACAATATTGCTCGAAACATGCCGCCAATAGTCGTATTTCTAATACCAGTGGCCCCACTTCTGCGCATGCCGTTGTTGCCTACGCTACTGTCCTGATTCGATAGACTCAAGCGAGGCAGGCGCTGGAAAACGTGTATAGGACACACATTTCATCGTCAATCAGTTGCTCGGTGACGATGGCATCCGCAATCCCTGCCGTGGCGATCACGCCCGACCAAAAGCGCATGGCGGCTTCATTTCCGCGCAGGTGATAGATCTCCCACGTACCGGGATAGCGTTGCAGCAACTGGCGCACAATCTGTTTGCCGAAACCCTTATTGCGAAACCGTCGGCCGACAAAAAAGTAGCCCAGGTTAAAGGTCGAGGTCGGTGCAACAACTTCCTGATCCACCACGGCAAATCCGCCAAGCGCGGTGCCGACCTCGATCAAATAGGGATGCACGGTTGGTGTTGACCAATAAGCTTGTTTTGGCCGCAGCGCATACAGCCCGTTTTCAGCAAACGACAACGGGGTCGACTCGCTCAGGTCGTAGTTGTAGAACTGCATCAGGTTTTCAATGCGCGGAAGGTCGGCGGCGGTGGCGCGGCGCAAACGGCATTCAGTCAGATTTGTTTGGTCAGTCACTGGCAA
>JANPDI010000011.1:0-6391 GCA_031431435.1 Burkholderiales bacterium | reverse complement strand
AGTACTGGTTGATCACAGGAAGATAATCTGGGTATGTGGCCTTCATCCACTCAACATATTTCATCGCCAACAGACGATAGTCGTCGAAGTGTTCAACTGAGTCGGCAACTTTGAAGGTGTTCATAGGGGCTCGGTTGTTGTTGTACGGTCTAACTTAATTTATACGTCAAATTTGACGCATAACTATTTAGCTTACTGCATAACCAATTTCCCCTCCTTGGAGAAATAGGATTGCAATCAAGCACATGCACGATGATGTTGTATTTGGGCAGGCTCATAACAGAATCGACTTTTGCGTCACGTCTAACATGATTTGCAGAACTGGGAGATCGACGAGAAGGACCGCTTCTGGCCGGTTCCTTCAATTCTATCCAAATAGAATGTGCCAGTCTGCATTGGACTCGTTTCCGGCCGGTTGGTTGAAAACCCAAGGCTTTTTTTTCGACAAAACGTCTCCCAGTCGCAGCGAGAATAATTTGCGGCTATGTGACCAGCACAATCTTGCCGACCGCTTTGCGGTTCATCACGTCATTCAACGCATCGGCCGCGCGGGACAACGGATAGGTTGCCGAAATCAATGGCTTGAGTTTGCCTTGCGCAAGCAGCACCATCAGCGCCTGCATATTTTGTGCGCTGGCAGCCGGCTCATTTTTGACGAACGAACCCCAGAACACGCCGACAATCGATGAGCCTTTGAGCAGCGTCAGATTCAATGGAATTTTCGGGATGTCGCCTGCGGCGAAGCCGACCACCAGATAACGACCGCGCCACGCCATTGACCTGAGCGCCGGCTCGGCATAGTCGCCGCCGACCGGGTCGTACACCACATCGACACCACGTTTACCGACCAACGCGTCAATCTGTTCACGCCAATTACCCGTGCTGTAATTGATCACATCATCCGCGCCGTGTTGTTTGCAAATGGCCAGTTTTTTGTCGGTCGACGCGGCGGCAATCACACGCGCACCCATCGCCTTGCCAATTTCGCACGCGGCTAAACCGACCCCACCGGCGGCGCCAAGCACCAGCAGTGTTTCGCCGGGCTGAATGGCCGCGCGGTCTTTGAGTGCATGGTAGGACGTGCCGTAGGTCAACACGAAGCCGGCCGCGAGTGGGAACGGTGTGCCCGGTGGCATTGGCATGACCTGTGCAGCGGCACATTTGACTTCTTCGGCAAAACCACCCCAGCCGGTAAAGGCGATCACCGCGTCACCAACACCGACGTTGGTGACGCCGTCACCAATCGACTTGACCACGCCGGCAACTTCACCGCCCGGTGAAAAAGGCATCGGTGGTTTGAATTGGTATTTGCCTTGAATGATGAGGGCGTCGGGAAAATTGACGCCACACGCCTTGACACGCACCACCACTTCGCCCGCGCCCGCCTCGGGCGGTGCAACATCCTCAACAACCAATGTATCGGGCAGCCCGTAGGCTTTGCACAACACGGCTTTCATAAATGATTTTCCCCGCTTAGTATTGGATTCGTAATGCGCTGTGATGCGGTTGAAACTGGCGTAGCATCCGCCCATCACACACCGATCTCGCACATGATTGTTGCAGTACTTTAACCGCCAGGAGGGCAATATGTCGCGCCAGTCCACCATTCTATTGTTCGTTGTATTTATCACCGTGTTGGTATCAGGCTTGGCCGGTTCTGCATTTGCCGCCGGATTCGACACGACGCCCGCCGAGAACGCGACCGACAAGAATTTTGTCGCGGGCAAAAAAGCCATTGACGCCAAAAAGTGGAACGAGGCGATCGATCAATTCAAAAAAGTGGTTGCCGCCGATGCCGATAGCGCCGACGCACATAACTATCTTGGGTACGCTTATCGCTGGACCAACAAGATGGATGATTCGTTCAAGCACTACAACATCGCCTTAAAGCTTTCACCCAATCATCGTGGTGCGCATGAATATATTGGGATGGCATTTCTGAAAGTGAATCAGCCCGAGAAGGCTAAGGAGCACCTTGTCAAGCTCGAAAAAATCTGTGGCTTGAAGTGTGAGGAATATCAGGACTTGGCGAAGGCGCTGGCAGCGTACAAACCGACGACAAAGTAGCAAAGTCGTTTATTGGCGGCTATTTTGAGCAATAAATGGCTGAAAGTGCCCGCCGATAGGCGCGTTTCAAATTCGGAAACACAAAAATACGCGGTCGTCCCGGCGATGGCAGGAATGCCGGCGATTTTGAGGTCTTTCGACGTTGCCAATTGCACGACACTTTTTGAAGCGCGCCCAAACGCGACAAAATAGTCCGTTGCAGAGGCGGCGCTAAATGGCGCCGGCCTTGCGCAGTATTTCGACGACACGTCCGGCGATCATTTTGTAGCCTTCTGCATTCGGGTGCACCAGATCACTTTTTTTACTGTTGTCGGTCAATATTTCCTGCAATATTTTGGTGTCAACCGGAATGCCGAACTCTTTGGCGATGTCGGCATAAAAATCCGGCGGCGCGGGAAATAGTCCGGGTTTGGGTGTCGCGATCAATACCACGCCGATGTTGCGTGATTGCGCCAACCTGATCATGGCGCGGATATTCTCAGCCGCCTGACTGTCCGGCTTTTTTTGCAGGAAATCGTTGCCGCCATGGCACAACACCAGCAACGCGGGTTGCACTTCATCCAGCGAAGCGGGCAATCGTCGCAGTCCGTCCGCACTAATCTCGCCAGGCACACCATCACCCACCACCTTGCGGCCGATTTGCAGGGCGAGCAGTGCCGGATAGGCCGTTTCAGGTGAGGCGCCGGTGCCGTAGGTGAGTGAATCGCCAAACGCCAATATGACAGCGTCGCCTTTGAGCGGCGGTAGCGATGGCGATTTACTGCACGCGGCGACGCAGGCGAACATCGCCGCGCAAACCAGCCGGCGCAAACAACCCCGGATGATCGGTTGAATTTTTGTCAGGCCGTGCATCACGCTGTGTATCTCTTCACGTATCACTGCGGCGTTTGTTTGGTCGGCTGTGCGCGGTCAAATGCCGGTAACGCCATCGCGCGATGATAAATGTCCATGATGATTGGAAATTTGTCGAGCGCGCAAGCGAACCGGTTTGCATTGGTGACCTGCGGTATCAGACAAATGTCGGCGAGTGTTGGCGTGTCACCAACACAAAACGGCGATTGAACATTGCGCGCGGCAAGCATTGTTTCCAGCGCGGTGAAGCCCTCGTCTATCCAGCCGCAGTACCACCGGGTTTTGACCGCGTCGCTGACCTTCAGGTCGTCGGTCAAATAGGTCAGAATGCGGGAATTGTTGAGCGGGTGGATATCGCAGGCAATCAACAGCGCAATCTGCCGCACAAACGCACGTTGTTCAACATCTTTTGGCATCAGTGGCGGGTTGGGGTACTTGTCATCCAGGTACTCGATGATGGCCAATGATTGCGACAATTGAAAATCACCGTCAATCAGATACGGCACAAACCCCTGCGGATTGACGGCTTTGTATTCCACCGAGCGCTGTTCGCCTTTGCCGAGATGAATGTTGCGAAACTCGGGGACAAGGCCTTTAAGATTCAGCGCAATGCGCAAACGATATGAGGCCGAGGATCTGAAATAGTCATAAACAATCATGGTGGTCAACAGCTCCTGGTCGGATTGTCACAATGGCTTACTATAATGGGCCGCTAGATGGTTGAATGACTCGGCGTGAAAAACCGGATAAAGCAGATTAAGCAGATTAAGCAGATGAAGTATATCGAGACTCTTGTATCGCCTTTTGCGGGCATTACCCACCAGCGCCTGCAAACTTGGCTGGCGGCAAGTGACGTGGTGGCGGCGAGCGGCGACCGTCGCTTTGCCGATGACGGCGAGACGCTGGCGTTGGTGCAACCAGATCAACCGCTCAAACACGCGGCGGTGTTGGTGCTGGTGGTTAACCAGCCCGGCCTGCAATTGCCGACCATCGTTTTTACCCAGCGCACCGCACATTTGACCGACCACGCCGGACAGATCAGCTTCCCCGGTGGACGCGTCGAGCCTCATGATGTTGATGCCGCCGCCACAGCCATTCGTGAAGCGGTCGAAGAAACGGGTGTGAATGCCGGCCTGATTGATGTTGTCGGCACGTTGCCGCAATACACAACAGGCACCGGTTATCGCATCACGCCGGTGGTGGCCTGGGCAGATCAGCCGTTGCCGTATTCGCCGGATGAACGCGAAGTAAGCGAAGTATTCGAGGTGCCGGCGCCGTTTCTGTTGGATCCGCGTAACCATCGTCAGGAAGCGGCGATGTACAAAGGACGCATGCGCGAGTATTTCGCCATTCCGTATCAGGATCGTTACATCTGGGGTGCCACCGCCGGCATGCTGATTACCTTTTCGCGGGTGGCGGCGCATGCAGAAGGCTGGGAAAAGCTGCCGCCGGTGTCGATGCCGGCAGACTCTGCCTGAGGTTCGATTGTGGCGCGATAAAGGCGGAACTTACAGCTTGTGCGAGCCGATCATCAACCGCTCGTACTGGTCATATTTTTCTTCGATCGCGCCGTCTGCGCCGGGTGAACGCTTCACGGTAATCCATACCTCGGTGGGAAACCCGGCGGCAGTCTCGGCGGTATAGTCAATTTCTTCTTCCGCCACCGCACGGGCGGTTTCATAATCCGGCGCCTTCCAGTCAAACAGCAGATGCTGGGCCAGCTGATCCTTGAATATTTCCAGATCGGCATCGGTGACTTCGATTACTTCGGCGAGCGTGACACGCGCTCGGCGGGTGATCGACAAAAACGACGCATCACAATAGCAACGCGGTTCGCAGCGATAGCCGCTGGCCAGATCACAAACCGTGAAGCCGCCGGTACATACCCATTCGTCCTCGTCACACGCGGCAGAGGTTTTGTAAAGTTCGGCGTCGGAGTCGTCGAGTCTTACCGCTTTGAGAAAATTTGGCATCAGCAATGAATATTCTTAATCGTTATTGGGCGGGGCGGGCAACAGTGGCGGACAGGTCGAAATGACCGGTCAGGCAAAACGCAGTTTCAATTTTTCCATGGTCTCGATTAGTTTTGCGCGGGTACCCGGCTCAAAGGCCGAGTGGCCGGCATCATTAACGATGTGATATTCAGCCTCGGGAAAGGCACGTGCCAGATCGTCGGCCGAGACAATCGGACACACCACATCGTAGCGCCCCTGAATGATGGTGGTGGGAATATGGCGGATCTTGCCGATATTTTCCAACAGATAATTTTCCGGCAAAAAAATGTCGTGCATAAAATAGTGCGCTTCCATGCGGGCCAGCCCGAGCGAGACACGGTCCGAACCAAAATTGGCAACGATGCCCTCGTTGGGCAAGAGGGTTGAACACGAGCCTTCGTAGATACTCCATTGGCGGGCGGCGGGACCATGAATTGCCGGATCGGGGTCGGTGATCAGTGCGTAATATGCCTTCAAAATATTTTTGCGCTCATGCACCGGCAGGTGGTTCGCCAGTTTGTGCCAGGCCTCGGGGAAGATGTGTTTGAGCCCGTACAGGAACCAATCAATTTCGAATTGACGGCATAAAAAAATGCCGCGCAAAACCAATGCCATGACCCGCGACGGATGGTGCTCCGCATAGGCCAGTGCCAGTGTCGAACCCCACGAGCCGCCAAACACGATCCAGCGGGCAATACCGAGTTTTTCCCGCAGACGTTCAATATCGGCAATGAGCAGCGGCGTTGAATTGTCCTTCAGTTCGCCGAGCGGTTTGGAACGTCCCGCGCCGCGCTGGTCAAAAATGATGATGCGATAAAACGCCGGGTCAAAAAATTGCCGGTGTGAGGGCGACGCACCCGAGCCCGGACCACCATGTAAAAACAATACCGGCACCCCGTTCGGGTTGCCTGACTGCTCAAAATACATCGTATGCAAATCATCGAGCACCAATTGATCCGACTCAAACGGCTCGATCGGCGGGAAAAAATCAGTGCGGCGTGATTGAGGCGTGTGTGATGCCATTGACGATTTTTTGAAATTTGATGAACGGGCAGAGTAGCAGAATTCGGCTATTTTTTGGTTTGACAGCGTCTGCCGTCGAATCTCATAACTTGATCCAAGTCAATCAAACGATTAAAACGGCCTATTCGGGCTTCCACCGGGACTCTACCGCACGCAAGTCGTCGCACAATTTGCTGCACCGCAGTAAACTTGTCTTGTTTTGGACATCGTCCAACCAATTGCAGTTGATCGAAAGGCTCGCCCCCATGCTTTATCAGCTCCACGAAATGCAACGTTCCATCCTTGAACCTTGGCGCTGGTGGGCCGAGGCGAGCGTTGATATGTTGCAGAACCCCTTTTCACCGCTGTCATACGGCAGCAATGCGCCGAAAGCGGTGGCGGGTATTGACTTGATGTTGCGGCTCACCGGTCGTTATGGGCGGCCGCCATTTGGTATCGGCCACGTCGAGGTGGCG
>JANPDI010000010.1:0-8351 GCA_031431435.1 Burkholderiales bacterium | reverse complement strand
GCGGCAATCAAACGACGTGGAAAACCGCCATTTTACCGTCTCACGCCATCGATATGCCAATCGTGCATACCCTACCGGTCAAATTGCCTGTTACGCGTGGGTCGGAAACCCCAAAATTGCCGATGCCCGATGGTATTTTTCAGTCAGTGCCGACTCGGATTCGGCCGCCAGATTCAGGCAGGCATACCGGTAGCTCTTCAGCCAGCGCATTTCCCGCCTCAATTCGTTGCCTGACTTCTTGAACGTGACCAGTTGCGCCCGTGAATCAAATGCCTTAAGCGTGTCTATCTGTGCGCCAGTGGGGAACGTTGTCTGCTCAAGGCCGTCAAAACGGCGATAAACGAAGCTGGTGGCACATCGGTCGGGCATGGTCTTTTTTTCCACCGTGACCGATTCACCAAGCGCCAGCCGAATGGCAACATCGTGCAGGTTGATGCCGTCGACAATTTCATACATGTCGGAGAACTGCGCGGCCATGCGCGGATTGACTTCAATGACTTTGCATAGGCCGGAATGGGTGCAAACACGGATCTCGACGTTAAACAAGCCGTGATCCAGGCCCAGCGCCGCCACGGTTTGTGTGGCGGTACGGCGCAAATTTTCCTGCCACTCGGGCGGCAGCCGTGAGGGATATTCCCAGCGCAAAAACGCGTCGGTGCCGGGGTACATGACGGCATCAACAATGCCCAAAATCCGGGTTTGTCCGTTGACCACATATCCGTCGACATTAACCTGAAAGCCGTCGATGATCTGCTCACCGATCATGAAATGGCCGTTCACCTCGGAGGCTTGCAGATGTTCGACCACGTCATTAAACGGCCGCACCAGCCGCTTGATGATAAACATTTCCCACGGGCGAAAATTCAGGTGATGTCGCAGGTCGGCAAAGCCATCGACCTGGCGTGCCAGCACCGAATAGGCCGCCTTCACCGGCTTGGCGTAGAACGGAAACGGCAAATCGATTTCGCTGGCGTGGCGTACCGTATACGGGAATGCGGCAAACGGGACATTGGCTTGCGGCAACTCTCGCGCCAGAATTTGTCTGGCCATCAATTTATGCTGGGCATTAAGAATGCCGTTGATCGAACCGGTCGGCAACCCCAACTTTTCGGCGAGCAGTGCCGCGGACATCGCGCCAAACTGCTCCTGGCTGGAAACGACGCCATCAATTCTGATGCTTTTGTATTTCTCAACCAGCCGGTCGACAAACCGAAAAATATCAAACACCAGCAAGTTCGCGTTCGACGGAAACGAAAACAGATCAAAGCCCTCATGAAAAAAGCGCACGTTGTTACCGCCCGCCAGTGCCGCGCTGCGGAACTGCACGTGATCCCACTCTTGGTGAAACAGGACGAGGATATTTTTCAAATGATGCCTTTTATTCTGTTCATGGCAACAATACGCGTCAGGTGACCGGGTGGATGTCAGCCTGACGGCTGTTGCTGGGTAATGCAATGGATGTTTCCGCCACCGAGCAGGATTTCCCGGCCCGGCACCGTCACAACACGATGCGACGGATAACACGCCGCGAGAATACGTTGCGCCATCATGTCATTGGCGTCATCATAGGTCGGCATGATTAAGCCACCATTACACAAATAGAAATTGATGTATGAGCCGGATAGCCGTGATTGCGCCTCGCGCGGCTTGGCTCCCGCCGTCCGGTCAACACTGGCGTATTCGTCGGCGGCTGCGAACATCACTGCCGGCAACGGCAACTTATGCACCTTGAGCGGCCGGCCTTTTGCGTCCACACTTTGTTCCAGCACCGTTAGCGCAGCAGCGGAATAGGCGTATTGCGGGTCGTTTTTATCGTCGGTCCACGCCAACAACACTTCACCCGGCCGCACAAAACAACCCATGTTGTCGACATGTTCATCGGTTTCATCGTTAACAATGCCGCGTTCGAGCCAGATAACCTTGGTCACGCCCAGATAATCGTGCAACTTCCTTTCGATCGCGGCACGATCCATGTGTGGGTTGCGGTTCGGATTCAGCAAACACGCTTCGGTGGTGATCAGGGTCCCCTCACCGTCAACATGAATCGCACCGCCCTCCAGCACAAAGCCGTCGGTGCGATAACGTTCCAGCTGTTCGAATGCGAGCACCCTGGCGGCAAGCGCATCGTCGTTGGCCCACGGCGAATAAAGGCCGCCTTGCAATCCACCCCAGGCGTTGAATTGCCAGTCGACACCACGCACCTGCCCGCGGCCGTTGACAACAAACGTCGGCCCGGTATCGCGGCACCATGCGTCGTCATTGGCGACTTCTACCACGCGAATCGGATGCCGCGTGGCCAACGCCCCAAGTTGCGACGACGCACGCTGAAACTGCTTTGCCGACGCACAAATTGTCACCGGCTCAAAGCCGGCAATTGCCGCGGCAACCTTGGTGAAGGCCGACTGTGCCGGTATGCCGCCCAAGCGCCAGTTGTCGGTGCGTTCCGGCCACACCATCCAGGTTTGTTTGTGTGGCGCCCATTCGGCCGGCATAAAAAAGCCGTCTGCAAACGGCGTTGAGGCCAGCGCGGCCAGCGCGGTCACGAACCGCGCCCCGCCGCTGTGGTTGAACCGTCCTTGGTGACGAGCGACGAATATAATTCCGGCCGACGGTCGCGAAACACGCCCCATTGACGTCGTGTGACGGCGGCTTGGTCCAAATCGAATGTATGGATCAGCACACCTTCGGTCTTGTTATCCGCCTCGGCCACTTTTTCGCCGAATTCATTGGTGATAAACGAGGCGCCGTAAAAATTGATCGCCGATTCATCCTGCGTTTCACGGCCAATGCGATTGGACGCAATCAACGGCAGCAGATTCGCCGCGGCGTGGCCCTGCTGGGTGCGCTGCCAATGTGCGCTTGAGTTAATAGTGGCATCGTGTGGCTCGCTGCCGATTGCGGTCGGGTAAAACAACAGCTCGGCGCCCTGTAATGCCATGGCGCGTGCACATTCGGGAAACCACTGATCCCAACAAATGCCGACGCCGATGGTGGCATACCGCGTTTGCCACACCTTGAAACCGGTGTCTCCGGGGGAAAAATAGTATTTTTCGGCATAACCGGGGCCGTCGGGAATATGGCTCTTGCGATAGACACCGAGCACCGACCCATCGGCATCAATGACGGCAACACTGTTGTACAGCGCATTGTTTGCCCGCTCGTAAAAACTGACCGGCAACACCACCTGCAACGCCCGGGCAACTTGCTGGAAATGTTTCACCGCGGGATTTTCGCCAAGCGGCGTGGCGAATTCGAGATAGGCGGCAATTTGCTTCTGACAAAAGTAGCAGCGCTCAAACAACTCTTGCAACAAAATAATTTGTGCGCCCTGTGCTGCGGCATCGCGCACGAGTCGATCTGCCCGGGCGATATTGCCATCAACATTCCAATCACACGCCATTTGGCTGGCGGCCACCGTCACCTTACGCATGCATCATTGCCCGTCATTGGTAAACATAGGCGTTGATTCTAGCGGTATCGCCGGCTAAGCGGCGCGTTTGAACCAGTTTTGTGCACCAGCAGATTGACAAACGCATTTATCGGCGGCTGTTTTCAGCCATTTTTGCTTGGAAATAACCGTCCTTTGGCGACTTTCGTAAAAAACGCTTCCCACCTTGCGATGGGAAGCGCCAATATCCACACTCACCCGCTCACGCCAACACGCGTGTCGCGTTACTGCCAACATCAAATCGATAGAACTATTTATCCGCTTTTTTCGGCCAGTTTTCCTTCATACAATTCTTCCGTTCCTCACCGGCAGGCTTGGCCTTGCAGGTTTCGAGCATCTTGTTGTGCGCTTCACAACGCTCTTTCCTGTCGGCAGGTGCCTTGGCACAATCACGGGTTTCCATCATTCGATGCATGCCACCCGGGGCTTTACCTTTGTCGCCACCGGCCGGCGGGCCTTCGGCAAATGCAACACTGGCAACCAGTCCAACAGCCAACGTGGCGACAATTGACGTTAATTTCTTCATGGGGATTCCTTTTCAAAACGGGTTAAAAAATAGTCGGCCAGCCACCAAAACAGCACAAATTCAGCCTTTCGACGCACCAGACCGACATATCAACGCGCGACATGAAAAATAATACGCCGCGAATGTGCAGGAAATTCGAATTAGTTGTAACAGCATTTGTAGTGGAAAATAGCGCCCTGCCCTCTTTTTCTCTTTCTGACTGCTCCGCTTCATGCCGCTTATCAATTGCAAGACCCTGCACCTCGCCTTTGGCGACGTCGCCCTGCTTGACCATGTCGATTTTTCCGTCGACAGCCGCGAACGAATCGCCCTGATCGGCCGTAACGGCGCCGGCAAATCCAGCCTGCTGCGCATTCTGATCGGCGAAAGCGCGCCTGACGACGGCGAAGTGGTGCGTGAAAAAGGTGTGCGCGTGGCCTCGGTGCAACAGGAGCCAACCTTTGCCGACGCCGCCACCGTCGGTAGCGCAGTCGAGAGTGGTCTGGCCGCCGAAGATCCGCACGACGATGAATCCTGGCGCCATGCCGGGCGCGTCACCGAAGTCATTTCACGACTCGGACTCGACGCGGAAGCAACCATCGATAGCCTCTCGGGTGGCATGAAAAAACGTGTTGCGCTTGCGCGGGCACTGGTCAGCGAACCGGCGCTGTTGCTGCTCGACGAGCCGACCAACCATCTGGATTTTGACGGCATCGCGTGGCTGGAAGAGACGTTGAAGGGATTTGACGGCGCCGTGATTGCCATCAGCCACGACCGGCGCTTTCTGGAAAGTTTTGCCACCCGCATCGTCGAATTGGACCGTGGCCAGCTGTTCAGCTACCCGGGTTCATTTGCCGAATACCAGCGCCGCAAGGCCGAAATGATGAATTCGGAGTCGCTGGCAAATGCGCGCTTCGATAAATTGTTAAAGGAAGAAGAAGTCTGGATCCGCAAGGGTGTTGAGGCGCGCCGCACGCGTAACGAGGGCCGGGTGCGGCGGCTGGAAGAATTGCGCCGCATTCGCATGGCACGGCGTGATGTGCAGGGCAAGGTCAATCTGACGCTCGACGCCGGCGAGCGCTCCGGCAAAATTGTCGCCGAGCTGACCGGCGTGTCCAAGTCGTTTGGCAGCAACGTTATCATTCGCGACGTCTCGGCGATTCTGCAGCGCGGTGACCGAATTGGTCTGATCGGCCCCAACGGCGCCGGCAAGACCACCCTCATCAAATTGATGCTCGGCGATCTTGAACCCGATCGCGGCACCATCAAACGCGGCACCCAGTTGCAGGTGGCCTACTTCGATCAGTTTCGCGAGGCACTCGACGACGAAGCCAGTCTCGCGGATGTGATTTCGCCCGGATCGGAGTTTGTTGAAATAGGCGGCGCACGAAAACACGTGATTTCCTACCTCGGTGACTTTTTGTTTCCACCGCAACGCGCCCGCGCCAAGGTTAAATCGCTGTCCGGCGGCGAGCGCAATCGTTTGCTGCTGGCCCGCCTGTTCGCCAAGCCCGCCAACGTGCTGGTGTTGGATGAACCGACCAATGACCTTGACATCGAAACACTCGAGTTGCTCGAATCGATGCTGCAGGAATACGCCGGCACCGTCATTTTGGTCAGCCACGATCGTGCGTTCTTGGACAACGTCGTCACGCAGGTGTTTGCGTTTGAAGGTGACGGCAAGATCCAGGAATACGTCGGCGGATATGCCGAATGGCTAACCCAGCGCGGGACGGGCGTTTCCAGCCAAAATGCCGTGAAAAACACCGTCAATGCTGGGTTTTCAGTTTCTGGGCAGGCGCTGCGCAAGGCCAAAATGAGCTTTAACGAAACCCGTGAACTCGAATCGATACCGGTAAAAATTCAGGCGCTCGAAAAAGAGCAGGGTCTGCTGCAGGCCAAGCTCGCCGAGGGAAGCATCTACGTCAACGCACCGGCAGAGGCAAAGGCGGTGGTCGAGCGGCTTGCAACAATCACTGCGGAAATCGACGACGCAATGGCGCGCTGGGAAACGCTGGAGCTCAAACGCGGCGGGACGATTCAGTAACGCAACACCGACCCTGCACGGAGGGCAAACTCTTTCAGGCAATTCGGCGCTTACGTCGCACCGAACCAGCCCTTCTGCTGCTCTTCTGCCAGGCGCGCTTCAAGATAGTCCCACAGTGCCGGGCAACCATCACGAATCGGTGCGGCGATGCGACCGATCACACGCGCATGGGTAATGCCGTTTTCGCGCCAGCTTTGTCCTGTATTGGCCAGATTCAGCAGCACCGGCATGGCACGATCCGCGGCATTGGCAAAACGTGCCTCATCGGTCACACCGTCTTCAAACTCCTGCCACAGCGCCATGAACCGTTGGGCGTGATGGTCAGGTAGCAGGCCAAAAATTCGCTGCACGGCGATGCGCTCCGCCGCCTTGCGCTCGGCCAGCCCCTCATCCTGATACACAATCGTGTCACCGGTATCAATCTCGCCGATGTCATGCACCAACAACATGCCGATAACACGGTTGATATCGATCGGCGTGACCGCGTAGTGCGCCAGCGATGACGCCAGCATGGCAATCTGCCAGCTGTGCTCGGCGGAATTTTCGTATCGGTCTTCACCGAGCACCCGCGTCTTGCGGGTGACTGTTTTGAGCTTGTCGAGCTCGATGACAAAATCAATGACTTGTTGCATTCAGGTTTCCATCCGTTATTGATTTACCGGCGTAGATGATTCAAGTTCCGCCGTATGGCAGGCAACACAGATCTTGTTGCCCTCGGTATCGCGAAAATAGGCACCGTAATAGTCGGGGTGGTATTGGCTTCGCAGCCCGGGAGGACCCTCATCGCTTCCACCCTGCGCCAACGCTGTTTGGTACACCCGTCGCACCATCTCCCGGGTTTCGGCGAGGAACGCGACCATCTGGCCGTTGCCTGCGTCGTGTGGATTGCCATCAAACGGCAACCCGATCACAAACAGCGGACGCCCGCCACCCGCCATTTGCCAGCCCGCCCAACAATTTTCCGGGTCTCTAAAACGCAATACCATGCCCAACTGTTTGGTGATTGCGTCGTAGAAGGCAAACGCGCGGTTGAAGTCCTTAACCCCGGTAAAAATATGCGAAAACATGGCTAGGCTGGTTTGAGTCGATGACGCGTCATGAATATTTACCTGATTCGACGCAATGTTTAAGGTGCAATGTCACGTTTGCCGAGTCTGCCGGCGGCAGATTGTTGTCCACCGGCGGCGGGAACCAAGGTCCCCGCCCGGCCCAGCCCGAACGGCGGCATGTTGACGTATACATTTTCATAGGTGCCCGCCGAGGCGGCGTAGGTCTCGTGCCAGATCCCAACCGAACCGTCGGTGCCGATCGATTTATTGAACGCCTGCCAGGCCGGCAGATGTGCGGCATCTTTGTTTTTTGCATACGCCAACAGCTGATCCATCGAGCGCCAATATTGAACCAGGATGAAGGTGCGGGAGAACCAGGTCTCGGCATGGATGAAGCCAAGCTCCGGATGCCGGTAAAGCTCATTGATCATACGCGGCATTGCGCTCGCGACCGGTAACCACTTGTGTACCATCAACGGGTTGTTGATGCGCATGCCGATCAGAAAGACCACAAAATCGCCTTCCAGCTTGGCCGTCAGTCGCTCGTTTCGAATCATCAGAACATCCTCATCATTTTGAATACGGCGGTTAGTCTGGCTTGACCTCGATCGTCGCCTTGATGGTCAGCGGGATACCATTGCGCAACGAATGAACACCGATCACCGAACGGGCAAGTGCATAGCCCTGGTCGGTGGAGAATTCGCCGCCAAGGCGCCCCTTCGGCATCTTGCCATTTACCGGCAGTGGCGCTTTTGCCGACAAAAACAACAGATTGCCAGACCGAACAGCCGTCGAATAACTTTCGGCGACACCGCTTTCCGGCGGTAACGTGATCCCAAGGCTTTCGATACGCTGATCGGCGTTCATTTGGCTGGATTCCTCTTTGCAAGATGTGATCCGGACACATTATGGTCGCGCGCGACCGGCATTTGTGTCTTTAGACGCTGACTAATGTGCACATGAAGCAGAAGGTTATCACGGGCGCAGCGCGACGACAGTTGCAAAACAGAATCAACGAATAGCATCGGCTATTTCGGCGCAGCGACGTGAATCGTGCGTCCTTTCACACGTGCGACTTCAACCACTCAGATCGTAATCGGCAATCGCATCAACCCCTGCCCCATCCGAATTTGGCTGCCATTCTCAATGCCATCAAACAGCGTAAAGCCCTTTGGTGCAAAAACAATGATGGTCGAGCCGTGTTGAAACCAGCCCATTTCTTCGCCCTTTTTGAATGTCGCATGACAGGGTATCTCGTTGGGGCCGCGGTATTTCAGATGCAGCAGCACATTCAAAAAATGC
>JANPDI010000009.1:0-2797 GCA_031431435.1 Burkholderiales bacterium | reverse complement strand
AAGCGGCGTGTGCAATATCGCCATCCGGGACGCTCGCACATCCGGTTCCCGGGCGATAAACGGCGATCCCATCACCGATGAAACCAAACAGTCCTCCTTTGACAATTTTGCTGTCGCGATCAATCGACACGCGCATCAGACGCAGCAAAGGATGGCCCGGCGCTTGGACATCGACTGCCAAGACTTCGTGCGGATCGCGCTTGGCGACAAACACATTCGAGCAAACGATTTTCGCGCTGTAGTTGGCGCCAACGCGAAGGACGTCAGGTGGCTGCAAACTTAACCAAGCTGACGCAGCCACAATGACGCCAAGCATTCCGATCGCTAGCCTTTTCAATTGCATTTTTTTGAGTCTCCAAAGCAAACGGGCTGTCCTCGACTGGGACAGCCCGTCTTGATGCGCATACCTGAAGCGTCGCAGACTTACATGCTGTACTTGAACTCAACCCCAACAAAACGCGGCGCTGTCACGTTGTTGGCATATGGTGTACCCAGGGTGAATGCCGTCTGGCCGCCACCGCCATAGTCCAGATATTGTTTGTCGAGCAGGTTATTGACGATCAGGGCTACCCCATATCGATGATTTTGGTTCTCCCAAGCGAGCTTAAAGTCCACTTTAGTTTTTGCTTGGCCCGGGTCGAACGCAATGCCGGGCATACACGCAAACTCCGCTAAGTGCTGGCTATTGCACCGTGTCTCACCTGTGTGCGTTGCTTGCAGAGTCGTTTCAGCAAATCCCTCGAATGCTGGCCACTTCACTGTGACGCCACCCATCATGGTCCAGTGCGGCGTTCCGGTTGGTTGGCCATTGAGGCTGGCGTCTGCTACCGCAAATGGTGGTCTAAACGAACCCTTGGTGTACTTCAGGTCAATGTACTCGGCAGCCGCAAACAGAGTCACTACCTTGTTCAAGCGCCATCGCGCATCAAGGTCAAGCCCTTTGGCTTCCTGATCGCTCACCGTCACCTGATAGGTCGGGATCCCTGGCGGCGGTACCGCATTCAGTGAAATCTCCTGTAGATTCTTAAACTTGTAGGCAAAGAATGACGCATTCAGCGCCAGCTTGACCTCAGGCAAATAGGTCTTGAAGCCAGCCTCGAAATTGGTCATTTTTTCAGGCGCGAATCGCCCAGCTTCACTATCTGCCGGGTTTGGATTGTTCCAGTTATAGCCCCCAGCCTGATAGCCACGCGAAATCGAGGTGAACAGCATGGTGTCTTTTGACAGCTTGTGATCCAACACTAAGCGTGGGCTCCAATCAGTCCAGCTGTGTGACGAGGAAATCTTGCTTGAGGCAACCGTTGCTTGATCAAGGAAAAAGATGTTGGTGGTGGTCGCACCCAAAAATCCGGTCGCAATCGCGTTGCCTACAGGCAAGACCGTTCCCGCTGGGGCATTGGACGTTGCCGCCGGAATCAACCACGATGGTTTTTTCTGATCGCGCGTGTATCGTAAACCGCCGGTGAGATTAGTCTTTGCTGTGACGTGCCAAATGACATCACCAAATATCGCCATTGAGCGGGTTTTCATCCCAAAAAAAGTTCGCTCGTCCCAAATGAAACGATCAAACGCACCGACACCGCCCAGATTTGCGTCGAATGGTGCGAACGGGAAACCCGCATTAACAAAATTCAAGTCCAGCGCTGCCACCGTTGCGTTGCCTCCGAGTGTTTGAGTAGCATCCGCTTCAAAATAACTGGCGCCGGCGACCCAATCAAACGCATCGCTTTTGGATGACAACTTGAAATCCTGCTGAAACGACTTTTCGTCCTTTATGTCTACCGTTGCAAAGTAGGTCCGGAAGTTTGAGGTGCCGTCGTTATCAGTCACGTTTTGAGACTCGTATTGACGATATGCAGTTAGTGACTGAAATATCATCCCGTTAAGCGGCATTTCAACCTTGAGTGTGAAGCCATCGAATTTCCGGGTTTCCCAATTTGGCGCATCGATGTCAAGATTTCTATTCCGAGGATCCACAAACGGTGATCCGACCGGACTAGGTGGAAAAGGCGGAATGACGCCCGGCGCGACCTTGATCAAGCCAAATGTGCCACGCCCGTTTTGATCAAGCTCCTCATGCTCCCAGGTAAAGACTACTTTGGTGTCTGGTCGGGGCGACCACTTAAACGCTAGTCGGGTGCCCCAATCGTCCTTGCCGTAATAATCCTTGCCATCAAAGTTGTTCTTCACCCACCCGTCACTGCCGCTTCTAACGGCTGAAAATCTCAGGGCGGTCGTGTCATTGATGGCAGTATTGAATAACACATCACCGTCTTGTCGGCCAAACTTTCCGAGCAAAACGCGCGCCGCGATTTCTTTCTCTTGCGTCGGCTCATTGGTGATGATGGACAAAGCCCCTGCCGCACTGTTGCGGCCGAACAGCGTGCCCTGAGGTCCCTTCAGGACTTCGACACGCGCAATGTCATTGAAGTTCATCAACGCGCCACCCGTCTTGCCCGTATAAACCCCGTCGACATAGATTCCTACTGGCGCATCGGTACCAATCCCGAAATCACTTGGACCAATTCCGCGCAGCGAAAAACTTGGCTGTGTTGGCTCGGAATCGTCGATCACCAAACCCGGAATATACCCATTGAGTTCCGCAAGATTGTTTGCACCAAGCGTGTTGATCTGATCCGTGGAAATGACCGACATCGTGATCGGCACATCCCGCTCGGTCTGCGTACGCGATTGCGCGGTGACGACAACGGTTTGAATATCGTCAGCCGCAATGGCAGAGACTGAGGTGAGAACTGCGGTTCCCGCAAATGCCAAAGTCAGACTGCGAGCAATCATT
>JANPDI010000008.1:0-2998 GCA_031431435.1 Burkholderiales bacterium | reverse complement strand
AACGATTGACAGCCCCAGCAGTGCGGCAATGACGGTATCGTCGTCAACTTCGATATCCAACAATACCGCAACAACATCGAGCGCGCGCAGCACCGTATTGGGGCGTTCGGCGGCCTTGGATGACGCGGTCACAAAGTGCAGCGCCTGGTGGACCCGTGCGGCAACGTCAGTCGCATAACAAGCGGCCACCCGTCGGGCAAGCGCACCAGCGGCGGCATCCAACCCTGCGGGAGGGGTAATTGTGCTGTCAGGAGTATTCACGCCATTATTTTACGGTAGCATTCAGGCACGGTGTTTGCTCGTTCATCCGTCGTAAAGAACAAATTCACATAGAAAACAACCAATGGCGCTTAAACCTTTTTTTAACGAGATGTACCAGCAAAACGGGGATGTTCGTCCGCACTATGCTGCGTTCGCTGATTGGTTGAAAAACACCCCGCCTGAAAAAATCGCCCAAAACCGCCATGCCGCCGACCTGATGTTCCACCGGCTGGGCATTACCTTCGCTGTATACGGCGAAACCACCGGCACCGAGCGGCTGATCCCGTTCGACATTGTGCCGCACGTGATTCCGGGTGAAACCTGGGAAATGGTCTCGCGTGGTCTCAAACAACGGGGCACGGCGTTGAATGCGTTTTTGCACGACGTTTATCACGACATGGAGATACTGAAGGCCGGCAAAATTCCGGCCGACAAGGTTCTCGAAAACAGCCAATACCGCAAGGAAATGGTCGGGGTCAACGTCCCCGGCGGTATCTATGCCCACGTCGCCGGCATCGATCTGGTCAAGGACGCCGACGGCGAATATTACGTGCTCGAAGACAACCTGCGCACACCATCTGGCGTGTCTTATTTGCTTGAAAACCGCAAAATGATGATGCGCCTGTTTCCGGAATTGTTTGCGGCACAAAACATCCGCCCGGTTGACCACTATCCGGATATGTTGCTGGAAACCCTGCGTAACGCGGCACCGGTTGGTATCGAACATCCGACCATTGTGCTGATGACACCCGGCAACTTTAATTCCGCCTATTTTGAACACGCCTTTCTGGCACAACAAATGGGCGTTGAGCTGGTCGAAGGCGTTGATTTGTTTGTCCAGGGTGAGACCGTGTTTATGCGCACCACGCAGGGACCAAAACGGGTGGACGTGATCTATCGGCGGATCGACGACGATTTTATCGACCCGCTGGCATTCCGTGCCGACTCGATGTTGGGTGTGCCCGGTTTGATGAAAGCCTATCGTGCCGGTCGTGTGACACTCGCCAATGCGGTGGGCACCGGTGTGGCCGATGACAAATCCATGTACCCGTTTGTGCCGGAGATGATTCGTTTTTATCTGGGCGAAGAGCCCATTTTGAAAAATGTCCACACCTGGATGCTCGGCAACAAGGATGATCTCGACTATGTGCTGGCCAATATGCAGGACCTGGTGATCAAAGAAGCGCAGGGTTCGGGTGGCTACGGCATGCTGATCGGGCCCACCTCGACCAAGGCCGAACGCGAAAAATACAAACAACGCGTACTCGACCAGCCCGAACGTTTTATCGCGCAGCCAACCCTGTCGCTATCGGCCGTACCGACATTTGTCGACAAGGGGCTGGCACCGCGTCACATTGATTTGCGCCCCTATGTGTTGTCCGGCAAGACGGTCAACTTTGTGCCGGGCGGCTTGACGCGCGTGGCGCTGCGCGAAGGCTCGTTAGTGGTCAATTCGTCGCAGGGTGGTGGCGTTAAAGATACCTGGGTGGTGGATTAATATGCTTTCAAGAACAGCCTCAATGCTTTACTGGATGTCGCGTTATGTCGAACGCGCCGAAAACAATGCGCGCATCCTCGACGTGGCCTACCGCATGTCGCTGCTGACCAAGGATGCCGATTTGCAAGATCAGGAATGGTTTGCGCCGCTCAACATCACCGGCACCCTGTTCCCGTTCAGTGGGCGGCACAATCTTGTGTGTGCCAAGGAAGTGCTGCACTTCATGGCGCTCGACCCGGAAAATCCCACGTCGATTTACAACTGTGCCAAACAGGCGCGTGAAAATGCCCGCGCGGTGCGCGGTACCATCACCTCTGAAATGTGGGAAGTGGTGAATTCGACCTGGCTTGAAATGCAGAACATGGATGAGGACCGCATGTATGCCCGCGGCGTGTCGTCGTTTTTTGACTGGGTCAAAGAGCGTTCACATTTGTTCCGCGGTGTCACCTTCGGCACCATCCGCCGCGACGACGCGTTTCATTTTCACCGGCTCGGCACCTACATCGAACGTGCCGACAACACCGCCCGCATGATTGACGCCAAGTACCATATTCTGTTGCCGTCGGTGACCGACGTCGGCGGCGCGGTCGACTATTCCCACGGGTCGGCGGTAGAGCGCTCGGTATCGGCGTTTGAATCATACCGCAAGGTATATCGCGACGTCATCACGCCGTTACGTATTGCTGAGTTACTCATCTTGCGCGACGATATTCCGCGGTCACTGCATTTTTGCATGCGTGACGTTTATGAAATTTTATGCAAGGTGCAAAACATCAACTCCGGCGAGGCGACACGCATGGCCGGCGAGATTTATGCCGCGATGCAGTTTGGTCGGATTCAGGATATCTTTGCGAAGGGTTTGCACGAATACCTGACCGAGTTTCTGGCGTCGACCAGTCGTCTCAGCGCCGAAATCAATACGGGCTTCTTTGAACCGAGCCTGCCGGCTGAGGTGGTTCAGATACAACGATCCAACCAGACACAAATTGCGGCAGCATAGTCGCGATCAACATAAAAACACGACGCATTCGGACGGGAAAAACAATGACTTATTGTGTGGCGCTCAGACTGGATTCAGGGATGATTTTTGCCTCGGACTCCCGCACCAATGCAGGCGTGGATCATATCGCCACGTTCTGCAAGACCAAGGTTTATGAAAAGCCGGATGATCGTGTCATTGTGATCTTGTCGTCGGGCAATTTGGCCATGACCCAGGGCGTGACCAATATTCTGGACCGG
>JANPDI010000007.1:0-12062 GCA_031431435.1 Burkholderiales bacterium | reverse complement strand
GCATATGCAACTATCCGAAATGAAACTCAAACACGTCTCCGAACTCGTGGAGATGGCAGGTGTCGCCGAACTCGAAGGCGCCAATCGCCTGCGCAAGCAGGAATTGATTTTTGCGCTGCTCAAACATCAGGCAAAAAAGGGGGAGGCCATTTTTGGTGACGGCACACTTGAGGTCCTGCAGGACGGCTTCGGCTTCCTGCGCTCGCCTGACATTTCTTATCTGGCGGGCCCGGACGACATTTATGTCAGCCCCTCACAGATCCGCCGCTTTAATCTGCACACCGGCGACACCATTGAAGGTGAGATCCGCACCCCCAAAGAGGGCGAGCGTTACTTTGCCCTCGTGAAAGTCGACAAGGTCAATGGCGAACCGCCCGAAGCCGGCAAAAACAAAATTCTGTTTGAAAACCTGACCGCCCTGTTTCCAAACAAACCGTTTATCCTCGAACGCGACATTAAATCCGATGAGAACATCACCGGACGCGTGATCGATATCATCGCCCCGATCGGCAAGGGCCAGCGCGGCCTGCTCGTCTCCTCGCCGAAGTCCGGCAAGACGGTCATGCTGCAGCACATTGCCCAGGCGATCACCAGCAACCATCCTGAAGTTATTTTGATTGTGCTGTTGATCGATGAACGTCCGGAAGAAGTGACCGAGATGCAACGCACCGTCAAAGGCGAGGTGGTTTCGTCAACCTTTGATGAACCCGCCACCCGCCACGTACAAGTTGCCGAGATGGTGATTGAAAAGGCGAAACGCCTGGTCGAACACAAAAAAGATGTGGTGATTCTGCTTGATTCGATCACGCGTCTGGCGCGCGCCTACAACACCGTGGTTCCCGCTTCAGGCAAAGTGTTGACCGGCGGTGTGGACGCCAATGCATTGCAGCGGCCAAAACGTTTTTTTGGTGCCG
The DNA here is from genome assembly GCA_031431435.1 of Burkholderiales bacterium. Classification (GTDB taxonomy): domain Bacteria; phylum Pseudomonadota; class Gammaproteobacteria; order Burkholderiales; family Usitatibacteraceae; genus UKL13-2. Next base: position 11,148 of record JANPDI010000007.1, on the reverse strand, counting down.
CGCGCAACATCGAAGAAGGCGGCTCGTTGACGATTATCGCCACCGCGTTGATTGATACCGGTTCACGCATGGATGATGTGATTTACGAAGAATTCAAGGGCACCGGCAACATGGAGGTCCACCTCGACCGTCGTGCGGCGGAAAAACGTGTTTACCCTGCGCTTAACGTCAATCGGTCGGGCACGCGTAAGGAAGAATTGCTGATCAAGCCGGAAATCCTGCAACGCGTTTGGGTGCTACGTAAAATGATGTTTGCCATGGACGAACTGGAAGCGACCGAGTTCTTGATCGACAAGTTGAAAGCGACCAAGAACAACGCCGAGTTCTTTGACTCGATGAAAAAGTCGTAGAGTGCCAATCCCGAACTCTCGTTTCGCACTTCGGGTCGCATCCCCGCAAACGGGGCCCCCCGGATCGAGTCCGGGGCAGGCTCTGCTCCGCCGTCCGTTGCTCACAGTTCTTTGACTCGATGAAAAAGAGTTAGGCCCGGAACGACCACTTCACACTGGCGGTGGCTGCGCCCACCGCCAACCCCGGACGTCGAGACTGCACTTGCAAGGCGATTCAGTGGTTAATTTCCGCTAAATGCTGCCATCCGCTGGCACCGTGCGTCTCTCCATCCCGCAAACGGGGTATAGCCCCTCACAGGGGTTGCGGCGGTACAATCGACCATTGATGATTGGGTCATTTCCGCCATGCCGAGCGTATTAATTGTTGAAGACGATGTTGCATTCCGCGACCGATATGTCGCGACACTTGCCAGGGACCCTTCGTTTGAAGTTGTCGGCAGCGTTGGTACGGCCGCTGAAGGGCTCAACGCACTAAGCCTTCGCAAGCCCGATATCCTGCTGGTCGATTTGGGTCTGCCCGATCAATCCGGCATTGAGGTCATCCGCTACGCCAACAAGACGCTGCCCGCGTGTGAATGCATGGTAGTGACAGTGTTTGGTGACGAGGAACACGTGTTGGCCTCGATTGAGGCCGGTGCGTCCGGCTACTTGCTGAAGGATGCATCTGAAGACAGTTTCTTGTCCGGCATACGCGAGTTAATGGCTGGCGGCTCGCCAATTTCACCCATCATCGCCAGACGCCTCTTGAAACGCTTTCACGCCGACGCAAGCGTTGCCGAGCCGGTGCGGTCGAGTTCTGATAATGTGCCGGTTGAGAGTGATGTATCGCTGTCAGAGCGCGAACGCGAAATTCTGCTGTTGGCGTCGAAGGGCTACAACTACCCCGAAATGGGCAAATTGATGGGCATTTCGCCTCATACCGTGACGAGCCATGTTAAAAAAATATATCGAAAGCTCGCGGTACATTCGCGCGGAGAAGCGGTATTTGAAGCCAACCGTATGGGCCTTATCCGCACGCTTTAGCGACTGGCTGCCTGCCAGAGCTGCACGGCTGGCCGGCCGATTCTTGCGCTGTCTCGGTGCCATTTGTTTTATTACCACCGCCGCAACCGCGGCAATTGGTGCGCCTGACGGAAGCGGTCAAACATCACCAGCCGGATTCATTACGTTTGATCAGGCGCAGTTTTTGCAGTCGCCGTCGATAGCATTGCCCCCGGCGAACAGTGTTTGGCGGGTCATCGATCTTCCCGATAGCTGGCGCATTCAGAAACGTGATTGGCGGCAATACGGCTGGTATCGCCTCACGTTTCGGCATCTAGGTGCACAACACGACGGCAAGTCTGGTGAACAACGCGCCATCTACATCACCCGCGTCACCAACAACGTTGAAATCTACCTGAATGGTTCGTCATTCGCCGTTAGCGGACGGCTGGGACCAAAGCCACAGGAATCGTGGAACCTGACGCAGTATTTCTTGGTGCCGTCCAGCCTGATTCGAGAAGGTGAGAACGAGATTCTTATCCGCCTGCATCCAGATGGTTATGCACGTGCCGGCATCGCCCAAGTTGTCATCGGCGCGAGTTATCTTGTCGAGCCGATGTTTGCCCGGCGACATTTTATTCAAACAACCGCACCACAGTTGATTACCGGTGTATTGGTGGTGATGGCGGTTTTCTCCCTGACGATATGGTTGCGGCGCCGCTCTGAAACCATGTTTTTGTTGTTCGGGCTCATGGCCACCGTCGCGGTCGTACGGCTGTTTCATCACTACCTTCGCGACACACCTGTCTGGCTCGGCGCACTTGCCGTCCCGGCAATGTGCTGGCTGACAACCTTGCAGGTGAACTTTTCGTTGCATTACGCCAATCGATCGTTGCCCAGATTTGAACGCGCATTGATCTGGCTTGCGGTGATTGCGTCTGTATTTCTTGCCCTGGCTGTCATGGCAAATGCCTTTTGGGCGGCCACCGGCATCATTTACGGCATCTATGCATTGCTCACCCCCGTATTGACGGCGGTGTTGATTTATCAACTCACGCGGGTAATCACACGTGGAAATATCTTGATGATTGTTGCGGTGTTGTTTACCTCAAGTTTTGGCATCCATGATTTTCTGAATTACCGCGAGTTACTTGGTTATGACCGGCTCTATTTGATCCCACTCGGACTGCCGCTATTGTTGGTTGCCGTTGCCGCTTTGCTGGTACGGCGCTTTGTTGAGACACTGACCAATTACGAGTCACTCAACGCGAGTCTGGCCAACCGGGTGGCAATTCGCGAGCGTGATCTGGCGGCAAGTTTTGCGCGTGAACGCGAACTTGATCAACAACGCGCCACCGCCGAAGAGCGCCAGCGGTTGATGCGTGACATGCATGACGGGATTGGCTCCCAGCTGATGTCGACGCTGGCGGTGATGCGGCGCGGAACGCTGACCCAGGCGGCGTTGGAAAGCATCATTGCCGATTGTATTGACGAGCTAAAGTTGACGATTGATTCGCTGGAACCGGTCGAGCGGGATTTACTGGTGGTACTCGGCAATTTACGCTACCGACTGGAGCCACGTCTGAACGCGGCCGGCATCACACTCGAATGGGCGGTCAACGACCTGCCGCCGCTTGACTATCTGGACCCTGAGAATGTGCGCAGCGTGCTGCGCATCGTGCAGGAGGCCTTTACCAACACCCTGAAACACGCCAATGCCAGCCATATTCTGCTGTCAACCGGCGTTGACCGAATGGCCAGCCGTGTATTGGTACGCGTCATCGACGATGGTACGTCATTTGACCCGGAGCAGGTACGCGGCGGGCGCGGCCTCGCCAACATGAAAAGCCGTGCGGGAAACATGGGCGGCGATGTTGAAATCATCCCGCTCAAAGGCGGTGGCACCTGCGTGACGTTGTTGCTACCGCTGACGACCTTTCGCGCCAAGCCCGCCGCCTGAGATTCGCCGACAGCGTCACGGCAATCGCCGCCATGCGACGGCATACGACGACAGAATCAACCGCCGCTGCGTAATGACACCAATACTTCGTCGAGCATTTTTTTGGCGTCGCCGAACAACATGCGGTTGTTTTCCTTGTAGAACAGCGGATTATCAACCCCCGCATATCCGGATGCCATGCTGCGTTTCATCACAATGCTTGTTTTGGCCTTCCACACCTCTAGCACCGGCATGCCGGCGATCGGGCTGGTCGGGTCGTCCTGCGCCGCGGGATTAACGATATCGTTGGCGCCGATCACCATGACCACGTCGGTATTGGCAAAGTCATCGTTGATTTCATCCATCTCAAACACGATGTCGTAGGGGACTTTTGCTTCAGCCAACAGCACATTCATGTGCCCCGGCATGCGGCCGGCAACCGGATGGATGCCAAACCGCACGTTGATTTTTTTCTCACGCAACAGTTTGGTGATCTCATAAACCGTGTGTTGTGCCTGCGCCACCGCCATGCCGTAACCGGGAACGATGATCACACTCTTGGCATCGCGTAACAGCTCGGCGGTCTCAGCCGCACCAACCGGCACCACCTCGCCCGCCGGTTGTGCGGCATCACCGCCCACCTTTGCCACCGGTGCACCGCCGCCAAAACCGCCGGCAATCACACTGATGAAATTACGATTCATCGCCTGACACATGATGAACGACAAAATTGCGCCGCTTGAACCAACCAGCGCGCCAATCACAATCAGCAGGTCATTCGACAACATAAAGCCGGTCGCCGCTGCCGCCCAACCGGAATAACTGTTGAGCATCGACACCACCACCGGCATATCCGCGCCACCGATGGCCATCACCATGTGCATGCCAAACAAAAGTGCGATGACCGTCATGACGATCAACGGCGTCGTGCCCGACGAGACTGTCTCGGCGTGGATGAATTCGCGGCCGAACCAGATCACCACCAGCAAGCCGATCAGGTTGAGAAAATGCCTGCCCGGCAGCAGCAGTGGCTTGCCGCCGATGCGGCCAGACAATTTGCCAAACGCAATCACCGAACCGGAGAATGTGACCGCGCCGATCAATATGCCGAGATAGATTTCAACTTCATGGATGGTTTTGTCGACGCCGGTGTACGCAACCGAGGTGTCGATATAACTGACAAAACCGACCGCCATCGCCGCCAACCCGACCAGGCTGTGCATAAACGCCACCAGCTCGGGCATTTGTGTCATTTGCACGGTACGTGCCGCGTAAAGTCCGATCGATCCACCCACCACCATCGCACCAATAATCCACGGGATACCCGCGGCGGTGACGCGTGATCCGAGCACCGTTGCAAGTACGGCAATACCCATGCCGAGAATGCCAAACAAGTTTCCGCGTCGCGCCGTTTCCGGATTCGACAAACCGCTCAGGCTCAGAATAAACAACATGATGGCGCCGATATAGGCGGCCGTAACCAGACTGTCAGACATGGTGATGGCTCCTATTTCCGAAACATGGCCAGCATGCGCTGGGTGACGGCAAAGCCGCCGAACATATTGATGGCGCTCAGCGCAATGCCGACCACCGCAAACCATCGTATCAATTCATCCGGTCGCGCCGATTGCCCGGGGAGTCCGACAACCGCAGGCGGCGCAATTTGTACCAGCGCACCGATGACGATGATGGAGCTGATGGCGTTGGTGACACTCATCAACGGCGTATGCAACGATGGCGTGACATTCCACACCACCATGTAGCCGACAAAACACGCCAACACAAACACCGTGAAATGGCCGAGAAATGCCGCCGGTGCGTTTGCGCCGACAAACCAGAACAGCGCGGCTGCCACCGCAAACATCACCGCCAGCTTGCCGCCTGACATTGGTGCCGATGCTGCACCATGACCTTTTTTGACGACAACGGCGGCAGCCGGCTTCGGCGCCGGCACAGCCGGAAGTTTGGGTGCGGGCGCGGGCCAGGTCACGGCACCGTCCTTGATCACCGTGAGGCCACGAATCGCATCGTCTTCCATGTTGACGTTGATAACGCCGTCTTTGGTTTTGCACAGTTCTTCGGCGAGTCGGAAAAGGTTGGTGCCATAAAGCGTTGACGCCTGTTTGGCGAGGCGACTCGTCAAATCGGTGTAACCGACGATCGTGACGCCGTGTTTGACCACGGCTTTTCCCGGCTCGGTGAGCTCGCAATTGCCGCCTTGCTCGGCCGCCATATCGACGATGACACTGCCGGCCTTCATCGATTGCACCATCTCGGCGGTGATGAGTTTGGGCGCGGGTTTGCCGGGAATCAGTGCGGTGGTGATGATGATGTCGACTTCGCGCGCTTGTTTTGCGTACATCTCCCGTTGCGCCTGCTGAAAGCCTTCGCTCATGACCTTGGCATAACCGCCGCCGCCACCGCCCTCTTCGGCGTAATCGACCGCAACAAACTCGCCACCGAGAGACTTCACCTGGTCGGCGACTTCGGCGCGTGTATCGTTGGCGCGCACGATTGCCCCCATGCTCGCCGCCGCGCCGATCGCGGCCAAACCCGCCACGCCGGCACCGGCAATAAACACTTTGGCGGGTGGCACTTTGCCGGCGGCCGTGATCTGACCGGCGAAAAATCGCCCGAACACGTTGGCCGCTTCGATCACGGCGCGATAGCCACTGATGCCGGCCATCGAGGTGAGCGCATCCATCTTTTGCGCCCGCGACAACATACGTGGCAAACAATCCATCGCCAGAATGGTCACTTTTCTGGCTGTCATCGCCGTCATTAAGTCCGGGGTCTGCGCGGGCCAAATAAACGAAATCAGTGTTTGGCCCTCGCGCATCAACGCGACCTCCTCCAGACTCGGCGCCCGCACCTTGAAGATGACGTCGGCATTCGCCCACAACGCCCGGCCATCGCCGGCGATGCTGGCACCAGCCGCAACATACGACGCATCATCACAATTTGCGGCATCACCGGCACCCGCTTCTACGCTGACGGCGAAGCCGAGCTTGATCAGTTTCTCAACGACCTCGGGGACCGTTGCCACGCGTTTTTCACCGGCAAACACTTCCTTTGGTACACCAATCACGAGACCCATGATGTTTTCCCCCTGCGCGTTTTGGTTAAATGCGTCGATTTTTCGAGCTGATTTACCAGCCTGTTTGCCGGCTTGCCTGACGTCCAAGGCCTAAGTCTAACCGGAACCCACTCACAGTGGCAGTTGCCGCGCGTTTGCCAACGCGTCAATGGTTTGCCGGCCCTTTGCAAAGCCAATTACCTTAAAAAACTCACCCATTTCAGCTGGTGACAACAGCCGCTGCGCCTGATTGGTCAATCCCAGATATCGCACCGCGTCATTGGGGTCGTGCTGTGCAATCAAATCTGTGATGCCCGCCCCGAGCAGAAAATTGGCCTGGGTCGCATATCCGATCAATTCCCCGCCGGCATCAACACCGGCCTCGGCAATTGCCGTGAAATCAACGTGTGCGGTAATGTCTTGTAAACCCGGAAACAAAAATGGGTCGGTGTGGGCGTGATGGCGGTAGTGGCACATCAGCGTACCGGTATGGCGGGTGGGATGATAAAACTCGGCGCGGCGAAAGCCGTAGTCGATCAACAGGACCACGCCGGTCTTGAGCGCCTGCACCAACGATGCTGTCAGCGCCGTCGCCTGCGGGGTAAATTCGGTCAGGTACCCGTCTTGCGGCAGGTGTTGAAAAACCTCGCGATTCACCACTCCGGCCATTTTTTGCACATCGACCGGCAATGCCGACATATCCTGCCATACGAACTGATCGCCCTTTAGCGTCACGCCGCGCTCAAACATCTCGCCACCGCTAAAGTTGACCAAATGCAGCGGCACCACGTCGAGCACTTCATTGGCGACCATGGCCCCGATGAAATCCACTGGCAACGTGTCGATCCACTCGCATCGGTCGAACAAATGCGCGGGCAGCGTGGCGAGTGTTTCACGTTGCCGGGCGCGCAAATCGGCCGAAACCTCCAGCAGCAGGTATTTTTCGGGTAACGCACCGAGCAATTCAAGTGCCGGCAGCATGTCAAACGCCAACCTGCCGGAACCGGGGCCGAGTTCGAGTAAATTGCCGTTGGTGTGTTGCAGGGTCGGGGCGACGCTGCGGGCAATACACGCCCCAAACAACGGCGAAATCTCTGGTGCCGTAATGAAGTCGCCGGCCTGACCAAACTTGCGGGCACCAGCCGCGTAGTAGCCCAGCCCCGGCGCATACAACGCACGATCCATAAAGGTTGCAAACGAAATCCAGCCGCCGGCAAGACGAATCTCGTCCTGCAACATCGTTGTGCACGCCGCGATGTGCGCCAGCGCGTCTGGGCCGGGCGGGGGCATTTTGCCTGTCGGGAGATCGTTGGGGGTCTTCACGCGTGCGGGTCGGCTAAAATACGCATTATGTCAGCCACTTCCGCCTCCGCCACATCTTCGATCTCTGTCACGCCGAAAGCCGTGTTGATCACCGGCGCCGCCAAACGCGTGGGTGCGGTCATCACCCGTACGCTGCACGCGGCAGGGTGCAACGTTGTGATTCACTGTAACCGTTCGCGCAAAGAGGCCGATCAATTGGCCGTTGCACTCAATACACATCGCGCGAAATCGGCTGCAGTGGTGCAGGGCGACCTGTTGGCCTACAACGCGCTGAAAGGTTTGGTCAATCAGGCCCATTCATGTTTTGGCCGGCTGGATGGCGTGGTCAACAATGCCTCGTCTTTTTATCCAACCCCGATTGGCAACATCAGTGAAGACGACTGGCTTGACCTGATGGGTTCCAATTTAAAAGCGCCACTGTTTTTGTCGCAGGCCGCCGCACCCTATTTGCGGGAAACGCGCGGCGGCATCGTCAACATTATTGATATCCATACCGAGCAACCACTCAAGGACTTTATCGTTTATAACGTCGCCAAATCAGGCCTTGCCGGGCTCACACGTTCATTGGCACTCGACCTTGCCCCAGATGTCCGGGTCAATGGTGTTTCGCCCGGGGCGATCCAGTGGCCCGAACAGACCGCCGCATATCCGGAAGCTGAACGCGCGCGCATTGTTGCGCAGGTTCCGTTAAAACGTGTTGGTGCCGGAGACGACATTGCCGGCGCGGTTAAATATTTATTGTTGGACGCGCCGTATGTGACCGGACAGATCCTCGCGGTTGATGGTGGAAGGTCGTTGTGTCTATGAATGCCGTCGTCACCCAGAAACAACAGGTTGAACACAACAAACTGGCCAAGCGTCTGCGCCGGCAGGTTGGTGAGGCGATCGCCGATTTCAACATGATCGAAGCAAACGACCGTGTCATGGTGTGCCTGTCCGGGGGCAAAGACAGTTACGCGCTGCTCGACGTGCTGCTCGGCCTGAAAGAAAAGTCACCGGTACCGTTTGAGATTGTTGCCTTCAATCTTGATCAAAAACATCCCGGCTATCCCGCGCACATCCTGCCGGATTATCTGACCGGTCTGGGTATTCCGTTTCGCATTGAGGAGCAAGACACCTATTCGACCGTCAAGCGGGTCATTCCCGAGGGAAAGACAATGTGTTCGTTGTGCTCGCGGCTGCGGCGCGGCGTGATTTACCGGGTGGCGGCTGAATTGGGTGCAACCAAGATTGCGCTCGGCCATCACCGTGATGACATTGTGCAGACGTTTTTCCTCAACGCATTTTTTGGCTCCAAACTCAAGGCCATGCCGCCCAAGCTGGTTTCGGACAACGGCAAACATATTGTTATCCGGCCACTGGCTTACGTTGATGAGCGTGATCTGGAAAGCTACGCGGACTTGAAGACGTTTCCGATCATCCCATGCGATTTGTGCGGCTCACAGGATAATCTACAACGTCAGCAGGTCAAACTGATGTTGCGCGATTGGGACAAAAAATTTCCCGGTCGTATTGAAAATATTTTCCGTGCGTTATCGAATGTGGCGCCGTCGCATCTGCTTGACCGCAAGCTGCATGATTTTGCCAATTTGCGCGCGACCGGTGTGGCGGATAACGACGGCGACAAGGTGTTTGACGAAGAAGCGCTGTGTGAGCCGCCCGCTGCGACAGCCCGGGTCATTTCATTTAAATAGCGGCACCGTTGGCACGCGGCTGGTATGACTTGCGTGATACCAGCTTCACAATGCCCCAAATGATCAGCGCCGGCACGGCAAGCAATATCGCAAACGGCAGTACTACCATCAGGATGCCAAATATCGCCGCAAGCAATGCCAGCACCACCACCATGGCAACCACGCCGGCGAGGATGATGCCGACACCCATCAGGGCGCCAATGGTCACCACTGCTGCGACAATCAACACCGGTACTGCAATCATCCAGCCGAGCACCGAGTCGGACATGTCATCACCAAACAGGTAAAGGCCGCCATCCCATTGCTGGACGTTGTGCAGATGTACCATCAGGAACGAAACCGCGATCAACGCGAGCACGGCGACCAGGATCCATAACAAGAATTTGGTGGTGTTGCTGGCAACGATGGTTTTCATTTCAGGCCTCTCAAAAAATCGGTTCAGTGATGCAATGAATGGATTGTTCGCCTAACGCACCACGTGCGCCACCATTGCGCGACCAAGTGCAGAAATCGTCGGCCTGTTGGTCGTCCGCGCTGGCGGATTGCACTGCATCCAAACAGGGGATACCTTCAAAAACACCGTCGTCCCAAGACATTATTTATCCCCGAAACACCAATATCCACGAGGCATTTGAGCCAAAACAGGCTGGAAATGTCCGTCCGATGGACACTTTTACTTTCCCACATTTCTGTATTTATTTACAGCCTTTTGGCACAGGCGTAACATTGGCGCATGTCCGTAAACGCACTACTGGTCGACTTCAATTCTTACTTTGCATCCTGCGAGCAACAGGTGCGCCCGGAGCTGCGCGGCCGGCCGGTCGGGGTGGTGCCGATGCTGGCGGATTCGACCTGCCTGATAGCCGCCAGCATTGAGGCCAAACGTTTTGGCGTCAAAACACTGACCAACGTCGGCGAAGCCAAAAAACGCATTCCCGACATCGTGCTGGTGGTGGCGCGCCATGAGATCTATATTGATATTCATCAGCGCGCCGTCAAGGCGGTCGACGAAATTGCGCCGGTGCGCAAGGTGTTGTCGATTGACGAAATGGTGTGTGATTTACCATCCGGGTACAAAACCGTCGAGCGCGCCAAAGAGCTGTCGATGGACATCAAGCGCCACTTGGCGGCGACGGTCGGTGAATACATGAAGGTGTCGATCGGTATTGCGCCCAATCTGTTTTTGGCCAAACTCGCCTCAGATATGATGAAGCCCGACGGGCTGGTGGTGCTCGAAGAACACGATGTCCCGCAGAAAATCGCCCGCCTCGGCCTGCGGGCGCTCAACGGTGTCGGCGGCAATATGGAAGCGCGTCTGCATCAGGCCGGTGTGATGACCATTGATCAGCTTTATGCACAAACACCCGATCAGTTACACAGCATCTGGGGTGGCGTCGGTGGCTTGCGCTTCTACAAGAAACTGCGCGGCGAGGAAGTGTCCGAACCACACAATGAAATGGGCTCGATCGGCCATTCACACGTGTTGCCACCGGAGCTGCGCGATCGTGACAATGCACTGGCGGTGTTGAACCGGCTCACGCAAAAAGCGGCGATGCGGCTGCGCAAAGCCTGCCACACCACCGGCGCACTCACCATCAAGGTCAAATTTCTGAACGCACCGACCTTCGAAGCCACCACACGTTTGCAGGACACCGAGGACACGCTGGCGCTGATTCACGCGGTCGAACTGCTTTGGCAGAAATATCCCGCCAGAAAGTCCGCCAAACCGTTACAGGTTGCCCTCACCCTCAGCGATCTGCGGCCGGAAGCAACGGCGAATTTTTC
>JANPDI010000006.1:0-24742 GCA_031431435.1 Burkholderiales bacterium | reverse complement strand
GCAAAGACATTTCCATCCTATTTTGCCGAATTCCAGAAGATCGTTTCATGATGGAGACCCCGCCCGCAGGCAATATTCCAGTCATTGCCATTGACGGCCCAACCGCCTCTGGCAAGGGAACTGTCGCGCAACGCGTGGCGCAGGCGCTGGGCTTTTTTTATCTTGATTCGGGCGCGCTGTACCGTTTGACCGGCCTGGCGGCGGCGAAACATGCGGTGGCGTTTGACGATGCCATCGGACTTGCCGGCATCGCAAAGGCGCTTGATATCCGGTTTGCAGGTGATTCGGTATTCTTGGATGGCGTTGACGTCACCGAGGCCATTCGCGCAGAGTCTGCCAGCCAAAACGCGTCAAAAGTTGCCGCTGTACCCGCTGTGCGAGATGCGTTGACCATGCGCCAACGGGCGTTTGCGCAGCCGCCGGGTTTGGTGGCGGACGGGCGTGATATGGGTTCGGTCATATTTCCCGGCGCCCAGCTCAAGATTTACTTGACCGCCAGCCCCGAGGCGAGGGCGCAAAGACGCACTAACCAGTTGAAACAAAAAGGAATCTCTGCCATAATTGAGGACGTTGTCAAGGAATTACGCATCCGTGACGAGCGCGACACAAGCCGTTCGGTCGCGCCCCTCAAAAAATTGGAAGATGCCTATCTCCTTGATACAACAGCGATTTCTGCAGATGAAGCGGTTCAACAAGTGCTAACATGGTTCAAGGGGATGCATGTTCGTCCCTAAGTGTCGTTAGGTGTTTGTTCTGAAACAGCTTTTTATGTTTAACGCGCTGTAATGCCAAGTATCAGCATTTTTCCCAAGGTGCTGGTTTGATAAATCCTCGCCATCGCCCGATGGGGAGCTAACCCGAAAGACCCGTCTTCATGTCCGCATCCGTCCAACCCGTCACAAAAGTCAAAGCTGCAAAACCCGTCCATGCGCCAGATAGTTTTGCCGCGCTGTTCGAAGAAAGCCTAACGCGCCAGGAAATGCGCGAAGGCGAAATGATCACAGCCGAAGTGGTCTTGGTTGATCAAAATATTGTTGTGGTTAACGCCGGACTGAAGTCCGAGAGCGTGATCCCGATTGAAGAATTTAAAAATGACAAAGGCGAACTTGAAGTAAAAGTGGGCGACTTTGTCACCGTTGCAATCGAAAAATTTGAAGATGGATTTGGCGCCACCAAGCTCTCACGTGATCGCGCCAAGAAGCTTTCGGCCTGGCATGATCTCGACGTTGCGCTGGACAAGGGCACGATCATTACCGGAATGGTTTCCGGCAAGGTCAAAGGCGGTTTGACGGTCATGATCAACGGTATCCGCGCCTTTTTGCCGGGTTCGCTGGTTGACACCCGCCCGGTGAAAGATACAACGCCGTTTGAAGGCAAAGAACTCGAATTCAAGGTCATCAAGCTCGACAAAAAGCGCAACAACGTGGTTGTTTCGCGTCGTGCGGTCATGGAAGCGTCGCAAGGTGCCGATCGCGCCGCGATGATGGAGCAGTTGAAAGAAGGCTCGGTTGTCAAAGGCATCGTCAAGAACATCACGGATTACGGCGCGTTTGTCGATCTGGGTGGCATTGATGGCCTGTTGCACATCACCGATCTGGCATGGCGCCGCGTCAAGCATCCGTCGGAAGTGTTGACGGTTGGTGATGAAGTCACCGCAAAGATTTTGAAATTCGACCAGGAAAAAAATCGCGTCTCACTTGGCATGAAGCAGTTGGGCGACGATCCTTGGACGGGCCTGTCACGCCGTTACCCGCAGGGCACGCGCTTGTTTGGCAAGGTCACCAATCTGACCGACTACGGTTCATTCATTGAAATCGAAGCGGGTATCGAGGGTTTGGTGCACGTTTCCGAGATGGATTGGACCAACAAGAATGTACACCCGGCCAAAGTTGTCTCGCTTGGGGACGAAGTTGAAGTCATGATCCTGGAAATCGACGAAGAACGTCGTCGCATTTCGCTCGGCATGAAGCAGTGCATGCAAAATCCGTGGGAAGAATTTTCGATGTCCCACAAGAAGGGTGAAAAGGTCAAAGGCATCATCAAATCGATCACCGATTTTGGTGTGTTCATCGGCTTGCCGGGCAATATCGACGGCCTCGTTCACCTGTCGGATATTTCCTGGAATGTGCCGGGTGAAGAAGCGGTCAAGGCATACAAGAAGGGTGACGAACTCGAGGCGGTTGTATTGGCCATCGATATGGAGCGCGAGCGTATTTCACTCGGCGTCAAACAGATGGATTCGGACCCGTTCACAAACTACACGTCGATTAACGACAAGGGTGCGGTTGTCAAAGGTACCGTCAAATCGATCGACGCCAAAGGCGCGACGATTGCGTTGGCCGATGACATCGAGGCGTATCTGCGAGCGTCGGAAGTGTCGCGTGAACGTGTTGAAGACATGCGCGCGCACATGAAAGAAGGCGATGAAATTGAAGCCGTGATCATCAACGTTGACCGTAAGACCCGCAGCATCAATCTCTCCATCAAGCAGAAGGATGCCGTTGAAGAGAAAGATGCAATGAAGCGTATGGTAGACGATTCACCGTCCAATGCAGGCACGACCAACTTGGGCGCGTTGTTGAAAGCCAAGCTCAAGCAGGGTGCGGATCAGTAACCCGGTCTGTATCCAAGCGCTGTTGTTTGACGCGCGAAATCTGCCGGGAAAAAATTGATCCCGGTGGATCTCGCGTAAACAGCGCGGTGTTTTTTCCGGTTTTCTTTGTAACCTAAACACTTGAGTGGATCCGCCTCTTGAAATCCATGACCAAATCTGAGTTGATTGAGATCCTGGCAACACGGCACAATCAGCTAGCACCAAAAGATGCCGAGCTGGCTGTTAAAACGATGCTCGATGCGATGGCGCACACGCTGTCGCATGGTGATCGTATCGAAATTCGCGGCTTTGGCAGTTTCGGATTGAATTTCCGTCCACCTCGGACCGGACGCAATCCCAAGACCGGCGAAAAAGTGCTTGTGCCGAAGAAATATGTTCCGCACTTCAAGGCTGGAAAGGAGTTGCGAGAACGTGTTGATGAGGCGCTGGAAGCAGCCGAACGGGCGGAGGCGGCAAAGCTTGTCGACACAAGCGTTGAATTGCATGCCAAGCCGATGCTTCGCACCGGGACGGCGAACGATTAAGATGTTGACGTACAAAAAAAGCCGGGTATCGCAAGGTGCCCGGCTATTTTTTTGCCCGTTACCGTTCGATGTGACAATGAACTTCGCCTGCACGACTTTCAAACATAAAATACTGATATGAATATTCTTGTCTGGATTGTTCGAGTTGTCATCGTCTTGCTGCTGGTCTGGTTTGCCGCAAAGAATGCCGAGATTGTCATGCTAAACGGCTTTGGCGCGTCGCTAAGTGCCCCGCTGGCGCTGATTCTGCTGGCGTTTTTTGGGGCGGGATTATTGTTGGGCCTGGCATCTGGATTACTCGCGATATTCCGCCTTAAACGTGAGGTTCGTACGCTCAACCGGGCCATGCAACATCGCATGCAGACCGACGCAACACTTCCGCCCGCCAGCCCCGCGATTGCCGGCGACACCACTACGCAAGGCAAGGGTAATCCTTGATGGATGGATTATTGGGCTGGCTACCGTGGGCATTTGTGGCGGCAGTGGGCTTTTTTGCGCTTGGTTGGCTTGGCGCAAGAATCGATGTCAGGCGGCTGCTTGCCGAGTCGCGGGCGCTGCCCCAATCCTATTTCAAGGGCCTGAATTTTCTGCTCAATGAGCAACCCGACAAGGCGCTGGAGGCGTTAATCGAGGCGGGCAGGCAACACCCGGAAGCGGTTGAATTGCAATTTGCGCTGGGAAGTCTGTTTCGACGCCGTGGCGAGGTTGACCGGGCCCTGCGTGTTCACAAAGAGTTATCCGAGCGCAGTGGGTTATCGCCGGAGCAACGTACCGCGGCACTTTATGAAACGGCGCTCGATTATCACAAGTCGGGATTGCTCGACTACGCCGAGCAAATACTGCACGACATTGTGCAGAAACGCACGGGGACCGACGCACAGCACCAGCTGTCACTTGAACTGCTGCTCAATCTCTATGAGCAGGAACGGGATTGGCGTAAGGCGATCGATGTTTCGCGCATGTTAGACGCCGATCTGCCCCATGAAAAACGGCGCTTTGTTCATGAGATAGCCAATTTTTACTGTGAAGTGGCGATTGAATGTCGTGCCGCGTCGCATCATGCGGAGGCAAACCAGAACCTCGAGCGGGCATTGGCCGAAAACCCCCGCTGTGTACGCGCGAACCTGTTGATGGGCGAATGGCTTGCGCTCGACGCGAAACATCAGGAGGCGATTGCAACCTGGACCAAGATCGAGGCACAGGATCCGGCCTACCTGGGATTGGCGGCCGAGGCGATGTTTGCATCCTTTGATGCGCTCGGTGAAAGCCGAAAAGGGCAATCCGAAATGCGTCAATTGCAGCAGCAATATCCCGGCCTGGATCTGCTCAACGCCCTGTTCAAGGCGACGCTCGCCAGTGACGGTCCGCAGGCGGCATATCAATTGGTCAAAGATGAATTGGCCCATCATCCGACGCTGGTGGGGTTGGATCGTCTGCTGGAAGCGCAAGTGTTGGCCGCACCCGAAGATAAGAAGCAGGAATTGGCAATGCTGAGTGCGTTGGTGCATGCACATGCGAGTCGATTGGCGGTCTACCTGTGCAAAAGTTGCGGGTTTAAGGCAAAGCAGTTCTATTGGCATTGCCCCGCCTGTGGTGGCTGGGATACCTTTCCGCCGAGGCGCACCGCTGAGTACGACACGGCTGAGCGGCATTTGGCTCAATTGCAGGTCGATCACATCAATAAGACATAGACGTCCGCTGGTGGCGGGCTGGCAAACAAACAAACAAACAAGGAGTTCGATTGATGATGCGCAATCCGAAACCGATTATTGTCGCGTTGGATTATCCAACCACATCGGCTGCGCTCACACTCGCCGGTCGACTCGACGCGCGCCTTTGTCGCGTTAAGGTCGGCAAGGAGTTGTTCACGGCGGGCGGGCCGCAGGTTGTTGATCAATTGATGCAAATGGGATTTGAGGTATTCCTCGACTTGAAGTACCACGACATTCCCAACACGGTCGGTTCCGCCTGCCGGATTGCGGCAGGCCAGGGTGTCTGGATGTTAAACGTGCATGCCGCCGGCGGGCGCAAGATGCTCGAAGCGGCCTCAAACGCCGTTCAATCAAGCGCTGCTTCCGGGCGCGACAGGCCGTTGTTAATCGCTGTCACCATGTTGACGAGTCTCGCCCAGCACGAGTTGCCTGAAATCGGCCTGGAAGCCGATACCGAGCGTGTTGTCGGGCGTTACGCGCAACTGGCGTTTGATGCAGGATTGGATGGGGTTGTTTGTTCGGCGCAAGAAACGCCGTGGCTAAGGGCCAGCTTTGGCGCGGGGTTCAAGTTGGTCACACCCGGCATTCGTCTGGCAGATGATGCCAAGGGCGATCAAACCCGCGTGGTGACCCCGGTTGATGCGATTAAAATGGGCAGTGACTACCTTGTCATCGGTCGTTCCATTACCGGCGCAAGGGAGCCAATTGCCACCCTGCAGGCAATTGCCAATATGCTTGAATCAGTTGATGCCCCGGACTTGGGCGCGGTGGTGTGATTGTGTTCGAATTGTGATCGGCGTTGTACGCCGGCGCGGTGACCGGTTTGTGGCGGCATCTTAACCAAGATTGAATTATGAAACTTACTGTAATAGGCACTGGCTACGTTGGACTGGTCTCAGGCGCATGTTTGGCCGACGTTGGCAATCATGTGTTATGCCTCGACCTCGATGCGCGAAAAATCGAAACGCTAAATACCGGCGGCATTCCGATTTACGAACCCGGACTCAAGGAAATTGTCGCGAATAACGTCGCCGCGGGCAGGTTGCAATTCACCACCAATATCGAGGAGAGTGTCGCCTTTGGCGACATTCAAATGATTGCGGTTGGAACGCCGCCAGGAGAAGATGGATCAGCCGACTTGCAATACGTGGTTGCCGCCGCGCGCAACATTGGCCGCCACATGACCACTCGAAAAATTGTCATTGACAAATCGACTGTGCCGGTCGGTACCGCCGACAAGGTTGGCGCGGCAATTGGTGAGGAACTCAACAAGCGTGGTGTATCAGCGGACTTTTCAGTCGTGTCGAATCCGGAGTTTCTGAAGGAAGGCGCGGCGGTGGAAGATTTTATGCGACCCGACCGGATCGTCATCGGTGTCGGCCACAAGGATGGCACGGACGATCCGGAAACCATAGAGACAATGCGAAAATTATATGCCCCGTTTCAGCGCAGCCATGACCGCCTGATGGTCATGGATGTGCGCTCCGCGGAGCTGACAAAATATGCCGCAAATGCGATGCTCGCAACCCGCATATCATTCATGAATGAACTGGCGCTGCTTGCCGAAAAACTTGGCGCGGACATCGAATCGGTTCGCAAGGGAATGGGATCAGACCCGCGAATTGGATATCACTTTTTGTATCCCGGCATCGGTTATGGCGGGTCGTGTTTCCCGAAGGATGTCCAGGCGCTGCAACGAACCGGTGAATCGGCCGGCATTGAAATGAAGCTGCTGGATGCGGTAGAGCGGGTGAACTTTGCACAAAAACATGTGCTGACACAAAAGATCGTGCAACAATTTGGCGAAAATCTTTCCGGAAAAACCATTGCGTTATGGGGGTTGGCGTTCAAGCCAAATACCGACGACATGCGTGAAGCGCCGTCGTTGGTGTTGATTAATGACCTGACCACGCGCGGTGCAACGATTGTCGGCTATGACCCGGTGGCAATGCATGAGGCCAGACATCTGCTCGCGGCAAACCAAAACGTTCGTTTTGCCGACAGTGCAATGTCGGCGCTGAGCGGTGCCGACGCTTTGGCGATTGTCACAGAATGGAAAACGTTCCGTGCGCCTGATTTTGCGGCGATGAAGGCGGCGCTGAAAAATCCCCTGGTGTTCGACGGCCGCAATTTGTATGAGCCGGCAACCATGGCCGAAAATGGCATTCGCTATTTTCCAATCGGCAGAAAGCAGGCGGATTGACCATGCCGCTTACCCTCCCAAATTGCGAAAATGCGCGGGTGTTGGTGGTGGGCGATGTCATGCTGGATCGTTACTGGTTTGGCGACGTCTCACGCATATCGCCTGAGGCGCCGGTGCCGATTGTGCACGTCAACAAAACCGAAGAGCGCCCTGGCGGTGCCGCCAACGTTGCACGCAATATCGCCTCGCTCGGGGGTAGTGCCACGCTACTTTCAGTGGTTGGCGACGATGAGGCCGGTCGGGTGCTTGCCGACCTGTTGACCAAGGAAAACGTGGCGACACATTTTCACAAGGACGCATCTTTGCCAACGACGGTCAAGTTGCGGGTGATTGGCCGGCAGCAACAGTTGATGCGCATCGATTTCGAAACGCCGCCGTCGCGCGAAGTGCTTGAAGACAAGCTGGATGACTTTGAATCCATGGTCGATGCACACGATGTTGTCATTCTGTCCGACTACGGCAAGGGTGGTCTGACGCATGTAACCAAAATGATTGACGCGGCCAAGCGCCACGGCAAAAAAATCATGATTGATCCGAAAGGCGACGACTATTCGAAGTATCGCGGCGCCACACTGCTGACACCAAATCGTGGCGAATTCCGTGAAGTGATGGGGCGCTGGCGCGATGAGAAAGACCTTGAGGCGCGTGCGGCCAAATTGCGCGATGACCTCTCGCTCGAAGCGTTGCTGGTGACCCGCTCGGAGGAGGGGATGTCGTTGTTCACCGCTGCCGGCGCAATGCACGAACCAACCCAGGCGCGTGAGGTGTTTGATGTTTCAGGTGCCGGTGACACCGTCATTGCCACTGTTGGCCTGATGCTTGCCGCCGGCCTGGATTTGACGGCGGCCGTAAAAATCGCGAATCGCGCGGCCGGCGTGGTGGTTGGCAAACTCGGCACCGCCACCGTATCACGTGCCGAATTGACTTCCGCTTTATGATCACAACATAACGAAAACGCTCATGACCTACATTGTTACCGGCGCAGCCGGCTTTATTGGCAGCAACATTGTCAAAGCACTCAACGCCCGCGGCATCAGCAATATTGTTGCCGTGGACAACCTCAAGCGCGCCGACAAATTCAAAAATTTGGTGGATTGCGAAATTGCGGAATATGTCGACAAACAGGATTTCCTGTCGGTTACCGAGTCAGGCGAGCTGCCCGGAGATATCGAGGCGCTGATTCATCAAGGTGCCTGCTCCGACACGATGGAAACCGACGGCCATTACATGATGGAAAACAACTATCGGTATTCGCTGTCTTTGTTCGAATGGGCGCTCGAAGAAGGCGTGCCATTCATTTACGCCTCATCGGCCTCCGTCTATGGTGGCGGAACAACGTTCAAAGAGGCGCGTGAATTTGAATCGCCACTAAACGTTTACGGTTATTCCAAGTTTTTGTTTGATCAGGCTGTGCGGGCCCGGGTCGGCAATGATTTCTCGGAGGCACCGTCCCAGATCGCCGGGTTTCGCTATTTCAATGTTTATGGCGCACGTGAGTCACACAAGGGTCGCATGGCATCTGTTGCCTATCACTTCTTCAATCAATATCGTGCCACCGGCAAGGTGCGTGTGTTTGCAGGTAGCGACGGTTACGCCAATGGCGAACAACGGCGTGACTTTGTGTCGGTTGAGGATGTCGTCAACGTCAATTTGTATTTCCTCGATAACCCCCATGTGTCGGGTATTTTCAACCTTGGCACGGGACGCAGCCAGACTTTTAATGATGCCGCCGTCGCGACCGTCAACGCTTGCCGCGCGCTTAACGGCGAAACCGCCCAGACGCTTGAACAATTACTGGCGGCGGGCACGATCGAATACATCCCGTTTCCGGATGCATTGAAGGGAAAATATCAAAGTTTCACGCAAGCTGATTTGGGCAATTTGCGCAGTGCGGGTTACGACGCGGCCTTCCTTTCGGTCGAGCAAGGGGTGGCAAAATACATCCCCTGGCTTTCCAATAACGCAATATAATCAATGTGTTATTCGCACTTCGTGATTGCCAAAACGATGGATGCGCTCAATCCAGGGCGCGCAATTTGACCGATGGTTAATGTTTTGGATCCTCTACAAAAGTTGTGAAGACGCAATGCCAGCGTCAACCGCGATCGCTGGCTTGCGTTTTTCAATTAGCCAAATGACGTGCCCAAATGGCGTTGATGGATGATTCGAAGGCACGCACCTGAGCAATGTCTTACCCGCCGCAAAACTCACTCACTGGAGAACATATGAAAAAGATCCTCAGCGCAATCATTGCATTTTTTGCGATGGCGACGATTGCATTTGCAGCCGTCAACGTGAACACCGCCACCAAAGCCGAACTTGCGACCCTAAACGGCATTGGCGACACCAAAGCACAAGCCATCATTGATTACCGTACCAAGAACGGCCCTTTTAAAACCATGGCCGATTTGGACAAAGTGCCGGGCATTGGCGAAGGCACGCTGAAGAAAATCGAAAAGGAAGTTACGCTTTCCGGTAAAACCACGGTGGTGGCAGCCGAGCCGAAAAAAGACGCCGCGCCTGCTGCAGCCGCCAAAGCCGACACCAAGGCCGCCGCGCCAGCTGCACCCGCCAAAGCGGACGCCAAGGCAGCGGCACCCGCCAAGGCCGATACAAAAGCCGTCGCAGCAGATGCCAAGAAAGCAGACAAGAAAGAAATGACCGCAGCAGAGAAAAAAGCCGCTGCGGCAGATGAGAAAAAAGCCAAGGCTGATGCAGCCAAGAAAGAAGCTGCCGATAAAAAGGCCGCAGCCGACGCGGATAAGAAAGCCAAAGCCGAGAAAGCAAAAGCCGACAAGGAAGCAAAAGCGGCAAAAACCGACAAGCCAAAAAAAGATGACGGCAAGAAAGACGATGCCAAAAAAGATGCAACAAAGAAAGATGCACCAAAGAAAGATGCGGCAAAAACTGACGCACCAAAAACAGACGCACCGAAGAAGTAGTCTGTTTGTCTGTCACCAGCCCCGCAGCCGTAACCGGTGCGGGGCTTTTTTACGCCTGAATTAGTCGGCCAACCGGGTAAATTCACTCGCGATTGGCACACCTTTGGCAAGGGTTTGATAAACCACGCAGTATCGCTCGGTGAGTTTTTTCAGTGTTTCGAGCTGGGCATCGTTGGCATCGGTGCCAACGGCAAAAGTCAGACGAATTGCCGTAAAGCCGACCGCGGCCGATTTATCCACGCCGAGAGTTCCGCGAAAATCAAGGTCGCCATCCGCGCTAATGTTTGAATTGTGAATGGTCACGCCAATCGCGGTGGCGACCGCGGCAAGTGTCACGCCTGCACAACCGACCAAGGCTTCGAGCAGCATGTCGCCCGAACAGGCAAGCGTGCCGTCACCGCCGGTGGCGGGGTGGAGCCCCGAGCGGGTGACGCCGAGATGGCTTGGCACATCGCAGGCAAACCGCTCTTGTACAACCTGCCCATTTGCATGCAGCACCAATTGTGCGGCTTCGGGTGTCTCACGATAAAGGGCTTTGAGCGGCGACTGTGCGGCGGCAAGTGTTTCAGCGGGTGTGGTGGGCGTGTTTGTCATACCAGATTATGTTGTTTGTCGGCGTTGGCGGTGCATCAAGTGCCGCAATAATAGCCTCGATGTCGTCCTGTCGCGCGGATTTTGAAGACGCCGGGCGGATATCGTGCTGGATGGTCGCCCCACCTTCCGCCTGATTCAACAATACCAGCACACGATCAGCAAGATTGACCGCTTCTTCGGGGTCGTGTGTGACGATAACGGTGGCGGTCCGGTGCGTTGCCGTCACCGTCCGTGTCAGGGTGTGCAGACTGCGGCGGGTGAGCACGTCGAGTGCGGAAAACGGTTCGTCCATCAGCAACACATCCGGCTCTCGTATTAATGCCCGTGCAATGGCAACGCGTTGCGCCATTCCGCCTGAAAGTTGTTTTGGCAAGTATCGACGGGCGTTTTCAAGCAAAACCTCTTCAAGAAGCGCGTCAATACTGGACTTTCTTGCATGAATATCGAGTCCAAAACCAATGTTCGCTTCAACGTCAAGCCATGGCATCAGGCGCGGCTCTTGATACACCATGCCAATCACGTTTTGGTTGTTGTGGGTGCCATGAATCGCAATGCTGCCATCAAACTGCCGGTCGAGGCCGGCGATGGCGCGCAGCAGTGTGCTTTTGCCGCAGCCAGAGGCGCCAAGTACCGCCACAATTTCACCCGCGGCGACATCAAATGCGACATCGCGAATCACCGCGCGTCCGGCAAATGACTTATGTTGCAGGTTGACCTGCAAACGCGGGGTCATTTTGGTTCGCCCTGCAAATTGGCAACATCGCGCCATCGTAAAACACGACGTTCAACCGCCACCAGCAAGGTGTCGCTCAATTTGCCCAGCAAGGCCAATGCGATGATGGCGACAAACACCAAATCGGCGCGGCCGGTTTCGCGGCCGTCTGTGAGCAGGTATCCCAGGCCTGATGTCGCGGCGATCAGTTCAGCGGCGACCAAAAACATCCAGCCGAGGCCCAGACTCGAACGAAGGCCGGTCATTAATCCCGGCAGAGATGCCGGACCATAAATAGTGCGCAACAATTGGGCGGGGGATAGTCCCAGTTGCAGGCCGACCTCCACCAGTTTTCGATCGACATTTTTGAGACTCGAGACGGTCGCCAGATACATCGGAAAAAACGTTCCGATCGCAATCAGGGTTAGCTTCGGCGCCAGATCAATGCCCAACCACAACAGCAGCAACGGCACCCACGCCAATGATGGAACCGCACGCAGCGCCTGAAAGCTCGGATCCAGCAGCGACTCAGCGGTGCGATTTAAAGCGACCAACCCACCGGCAATCAGTCCCAACGACGCGCCGATGACAAAGCCCGCGGTGACGCGGCTGCTGCTGGCGAGTGTGTGGTTGAACAGGCTGCCGTCACGCGCCAGTGCAAAAGCGGTTTCGGCCAGCGTTGATGGCGGCGGCAACAGGTGGGGTGCGACCCATCCCATGCGCGAAATAATTTCCCAGACCAGCAATAACAATGCCGGCAATACAACACCCAACGGAATTTTGGCGCCAAGATTCATGTCGGCCGGCCATTTCAACTCTGGCGTACGGGTGCAAGTTTCGGCAGCGTCGCGTCGCGCATCCGTGGGCGATTGAACAATGGCGTTCATGGCGGCCAATCAATGACTGTTGACGGACGATCAGCGGGTCGTGCCGTTCGGATAAAGTACCGCCACCTTGATCGCCGGTGCCGCATTGACCAAATCATCGATCACCCGCGCCACATCCGTGCCCGGCTTGACCAAGCCTTCATCGAGCAGGATCGGTGCGGCTGCCTTTAATGCGGCGCGATGGGTTTGTGATGGAATTGATTCGTCAAACCCGGTCCGATCGAGCTGTCGTTTGGCGACATTCAGTGATATTTTTGCTTCCTCCGCAAGCAAGCTGGCGGCCTCAGCGGGGTTTTTCTGAATCCACAATCGGGCACGTTCATATAGTCTGACCGTGCGCTCAACGGCTTCAGGATATTGTTTGGCAAATTTCTCGGTGGTGTTCAGAAATCCATAGGTATTGAAATTGACGTTGCGGTAAATGATGCGCGTGCCTGCCTCGAGTTCGCTCGACGCCAGCAACGGGTCGAGTCCGGCCCATGCATCAACCCGTTTTTGTTCAAGCGCAACACGGCCGTCGGCGTGCTGCAAGTGCACCAGTTCAACGTCTTTTTTGCTTAGTCCCGCCACCTGCAGCGCACGCAATGTAAACAGGTATGGGTCGGTTCCCTTGGTGGCGGCGATCTTTTTGCCCTTCAGATCGGCCAGCGATTGTATGGGCGAGTCCTTTGGCACAGCCAATGCGGTCCATTCAGGGCGCGAATAGACAAATACCGTTTTGATCGGGTTACCGTTGGCGCGCGATAACACTGCTGCCAACCCGGCGGTGGAACCAAAGTCAACCGCGTCTGCTGCCAGGAACTCAAGCGCACGATTGCTGCCGGCTGATTGTACCCAGCGCACTTTGCTGCCTGACTTGGCAAACTCCTGCTCGGCCCAACCAAACTTGCGAATAACCAGACTGGGCGGCGAATAAAAGGCGTAATCGAGCCGTACTTCGGCAGGTCCGGTTTCGGCCTGTGCCGAAGGTAGGAAAATGGTCGGGGCCGTCAAGACTGCGATGGCGGCAACCGAAAGAATTCGGCGACGGATAGGGCGGATGGTTTGCATGATGTCTCAGTCGGCTCAATAGGAATGTACGAATATTAGACGCCGTCTTATATAATCAAAAGGACTTAATAACTATTTAATATGTTATTTGCGTATAATCAGTTTTCTGTCAACGACCTTTAGACGACCATGAATCTGCAGCAAATCCGCTACGTGCGTGAAATCGCCCGGCGCGACCTGAATCTGACCCATGCCGCAGAGGCATTGCATACCTCACAACCCGGCGTATCCCGCCAGGTCCGGGAGCTGGAGGACGAACTCGGCGTGGACGTGTTTGTGCGCCAGGGGAAACGTCTGACGGCATTGACACCGGCGGGCGTCGCCGTGGTGGCCATTTGTGAGCGGTTGCTCGGCGAGGTTGACAGCCTGAAGCGGATTGGCAAGGAGTTTTCCGACGCCAACCGGGGCGAGTTGGTGATCGCCGCGACACATATGCAGGCACGTTATGCGCTACCACAGGTCATCAAAGCGTTCCTCAAGAAATATCCGGATGTCAGGTTGAGTCTGCGCCAGGGCGCACCGCGTGAGCTCGCCGAAATGGTCACGTCAGGCAAGGCGGACATTGCCATTGCCACGGAAACCCTCGATCAATACCCGGACTTGATTACCGTTCCGCTTTACCGGTGGCACCATTGCGTGATCGTGCCGAAAAATCACCCGCTGGCGGCGAATAGGGTCGGTGAAAAGGGGGGTGAAAAGGGGGGTAAAAAGGGTGGCGACATAAAACTCACGCTTGCCCAAATTGCCAAGTACCCGCTGGTCACCTATGATGCCGCCTTCTCCGGACGCTCCGCACTCGACACCACCTTTGCCAATGCCGGCGTCGAGATCGACGTGGTGTTGACCGCGATTGACACCGATATTATCAAGACCTACGTCCGCGAGGGGCTTGGCGTTGGCATCATCGCCGGCATTGCGGTTGATGCCAGCGATACGGACCTGGTTGCCTTTGATGGGGCGAAACTTTTTCCGCAACGCGTGACCAAACTTGCTTATCGCAAAAATGCCTACTTACGCGGGTTTGTGCGTGATTTTATCGACAGTCTTTCGATCCATTTGGCAAAACAATGAACTCTATCGAATCCAGTATCGGCAATACTCCTCTGGTGAAGCTGCAACGCATTCCGCAGCGCGCCGGGATTGACGCCAGCAACACGTTATTGGGCAAACTCGAAGGCAACAATCCGGCCGGTTCGGTAAAAGATCGCCCGGCCATGTCAATGATTGTGCGCGCCGAGGCGCGTGGCGATATCCGGCCCGGGGCGACGTTGATCGAGGCGACTTCCGGTAACACCGGGATCGCGCTGGCGATGGCGGCCGCAATCAAGGGTTACAAGATGGTATTGGTCATGCCCGAGCATTTGTCGATCGAACGTCGGCAGACGATGCGTGCATTTGGCGCGGAATTGATTCTGACCCCGCAAGCCATTGGCATGGAGGGCGCACGCGACACCGCCGAGCGAATCCAGCTGACGCGCGGCGGCATGATCCTGAATCAATTTGCCAATCCGGACAATCCGCTGGCGCATT
Organism: Burkholderiales bacterium; assembly: GCA_031431435.1. Classification (GTDB taxonomy): domain Bacteria; phylum Pseudomonadota; class Gammaproteobacteria; order Burkholderiales; family Usitatibacteraceae; genus UKL13-2. The sequence goes on along the minus strand of JANPDI010000006.1, from coordinate 9,974 downwards.
ACCAGGGGACCGGACCTGAGATCTGGCACCAGACGGCGGGTAAGATCACGCATTTTGTCGCCACCATGGGTACCACCGGCACCATCATGGGGGTCGGTAAATTTTTGAAGGAAATGAACCCTGCCATCGAGATTATTGGCGTGCAGCCCGCCGATGGCTCGAATGTGCCCGGCATCCGCAAATGGCCGGAGGCCTATCTGCCGGCGATATTTGACCGTTCCAAAATCGATCGGGTGCTGGAAGTGACACAAACCGAAAGTGAAGAGCTGACACGGCGTCTGGCAGCCGAAGAGGGTATCTTTGCCGGGGTGTCGTCCGGCGGCGGACTGGCGGCGGCGCTGCGGGTGGCACGCGATGTCGAAAACGCAGTCATTGTCCATATTGTGTGTGATCGGGGTGATCGTTATTTGTCGACGGGTATATTCCCGGCTTGACGGCCGTCACCGCCCAACGCGATCATCAATCGACAAGATGCAGGTCGGTAAACGAATTTATGCTCAAATCGTTATTCGCAGATGAATGTAAAGCCAACAAAAATGCGCCCTGCAACCCCAAGTCAAACCGAAATACGCAAGCGTGCACAATTGGCCGTGCTGGCGTTCATTGCAACGGTGGGAATGACGGGTTGTGCGACGACCACCACCATTTTTTTTCCAAAAGAGCGCGCCGCCAAGGCCGCCGATAATGTGATTGACGAAATTTTTGGCGTTCCACCCGCGCCGTCTGCCGCAACATCAAAAACCGGACAGGCAAAGTAATGAACATCATGAATCGTATCGTTTGGTTCCTGCTTTTGGTGTTTTCGACCGGACTTTACGCTGAAGGGGAGCCCAACCTCGAGGTTGATTCACCTTCGATTTCGATCATCAAAAGAAGTATGTCGGGACGCTTCCAGACGCTTAAGCCATTGCTTGATCAAGGCATTGTTGGTCTGACCCGGGATGGTTTGGTGGCGATTCGAATGCGGTCAGTCGCAACACCGGCCGAGCGCAACGCGGTTGAGCGGCTGGTGACGGATGAAAATAAGGATCGCACCACCCTGTATCGTGAAATTGCCCGTGCCAATGGCCGCCCCGATTGGGAGACGGATCTCAAGCGCATTTTTGGTGAACGCTGGATCAGCAGGGCACCGGCGGGCTGGTACGTCAACGACAGCAAGGGTGATTGGACAAAAAAGTAGGTTGGAAAAATAAGGTGCGAGAATACGTTTTTGCAAACGATTCCCGACCCGCATGACGCCGATCCTGGTTTTTGATATTGAAACAATCCCTGATGTTGCCGGCCTGCGTATCCTGCACGATCTTGATGCCGGTCTCAGCGACGAAGCCGTGGCTGAATTTGCCTTTCAGCGCCGTCGCCAGGCAATCGGCAGTGATTTTCTGCCGCATTACGTGCAGCGCATCTGCGCCATTTCCTGCGTGTTGCGAACCGATGACGGTCTGCGTGCCTGGACCATCGGCAAAGCCGACGACGGCGAAAAACATCTGATCCAGCAATTTTTCAAGGGAATTGAAAAGTACACACCACAAATGGTGTCTTGGAATGGTGGCGGCTTTGATTTGCCGGTTCTGCATTATCGCGGCATGGTACACGGCGTCAGCGCGCCGACCTACTGGGATATGGGCGAGGACAACCGTGATTTCAAATGGAACAATTACATCAGTCGGTACCACATGCGACACCTGGACCTGATGGATTTACTCGCCCTTTACCAACCCCGCGCCAATGCACCGCTCGACGCGATGGCACAGCTGTGTGGTTTTCCCGGCAAACTCGGGATGGATGGCAGTCAAGTTTGGAATGCCTATCAGCGCGGCGACATCAATGCGATTCGCGACTACTGCGAGACGGATGTCATGAATACCTACCTGGTGTTTTTACGTTTCCAACTCATGCGTGGCACGTTGACCGAAAGTGCCTACGCCACCGAAATTGCGGTGGTGCGCGAGTTCCTGACGTCGAATAGTGGCGTCGAACACTGGCAAAAATTTGCTGCCGCTTGGAAATGAAACACGTCTATTGACAGGCACTTCCAGCCAAAAATGGCTCGGAAGCCTTGCCAGATAACGATTTTTTGAACTGAAATTTGAGGGCGTATATGCGGATGGTCGGAATTTCGGGTTTGGTTGTTTCGGTATTGTTTTCATTAGTTTCTGTCGCACAGACGCCGGCGGTCTCCGCCGTCACACCCGCCACCCAAGCGGCGGCAGGCATCGCCGACACCAAGCCGCCGCAGGAAATCAAGCTGGTCGAAATCAACAGCGCCGCGCGGGTGGTGTTTGTTGAAGGCCCCGTGTCGATTGTTGGCTCGAACGACCAGCGTCGTGCGGCCAAGGTCGGCGATACTATTTTTGAAGGTGACAGTCTTGTCACGGGCAAAGACGGTGAATTGCACATGGATATGGAAGACGGTGGCTATATTGCCGTGCGCCCGAATACCAGGATGCGAATCACCAAGTATCAAGCACGCGGTGATGCAAACGACACGAGCGTGATTGGTTTGTTGCAAGGCAGCTTTCGCGCGGTGAGTGGCTGGATTGGCAAATTCAACCAGCCGAAATATGTGGTGAAAACGCCCAATGCGACGATCGGCCTGCGTGGTACCGATCACGAGCCACTGGTGATTCCTAAAGGGACGGCCGATGCCGAAGGAGAGCCGGGCACCTATGACAAGGTCAACATCGGCGGCAGCACCATCAGAACCGCACAGGGGACGGCAGATGTGGTGCCCGGCCAGGCGGGCTTTGTCGGACACGACGCAAAGGCGCCACGCATACTGAAAGACACGCCGCGCTTTTTTCGCGCCACCCGCAACGAAAAATTGCTCGACGGCAAACACGGCCTCGTGCAGCAACGTATTCTGGAACGACGTGACGCGCGTCGCGCCGAGGTCAAATCACGGCTTGAAAACGCCGGCAGGATGGCCGCAGAACGCCGGGCCGAATTTGTTGCCAACCAGAAAAAACAGCGCGAGGAGCGCCAGACAAAAATCCAGCAGCAGCGCCAGCAAGGACTGAAGGCGCGAGAGGCGCAAACACAAAAAGCGGCCGAAACACAAGCGGAGAAAAAACAGCCTGCTGTGAATAAAGCCGCAGGCGCCGACAACAACACCAAGACGGAAAAAAATAACAACCCGAGACCCAATACGGACAAGTAATGGCCGCATGTGGCCGGGGTTAGCTTACGTCGCGGCAAATGCCACGACGTGATCAATCTCCAACTGAATGCCAATTTTCTGGCCGAGTTCGTGATTGTGGTGGGATGGCACCAATGACAAAACCTCTGTGCCGCTGTCGAGTTTGAGTGTGTACAAAATATCTGCGCCACGAAACGCCTTATGTACCACCTGCGCCGTGGCGGGGCTGGCGTCATCGTGTTGGATATCGTCGGGACGCAGCAACACATCGTAGCTTGCGTCCGGCACCACGTCGCGTTCGGCAATGTTGGTTGGATGCATGAGTCCCAACTCGGTTGCCACGAGGCCGCCGGCATTACCGCGGCCGCTGATCAGCACACCCTGGCCGACAAAGTCGGCGACAAAGCGTGTCGCCGGACGGTGGTACAGGTTGTAGGCCGTATCGGTTTGTTCAATCACACCCTGATTCATGACGCTAATTTGATCGGCGATCGAAAATGCTTCGTGCTGGTCGTGTGTGACAAACAGGGCGGTGGTGTTGAGTTTTTTCAACAGCGCGCGAACTTCGAGCGCGATCCGTTCACGCATTTCGACGTCCAAACTGGAGAATGGCTCATCCATCAGCAACAGTTTTGGCCGCGGGGCAAGCGCCCGCGCGAGCGCCACACGTTGGCGCTGACCGCCGGAAAGCTCATGCGGATAGCGTTGGCCGTAACGATCCAAGCCAACCAGATCGAGCATTTCGGCAACCCGCTCATCGCGCTGTTCGGTGCTGAGGCGTTGCAGGCCAAAGCCCACGTTGTCTTTCACCGACATGTGCGGAAAAAGCGCGTAATCCTGGAAGATATAGCCAATGCCGCGTCGTTCCGGCTCGACAAAGCGATGCTGGTCGGTCAACACGATACCGTCAACGGTGACACTTCCGGTCGTCGGCCGCTCGAATCCCGCAACCAGCCTGAGGATGGTGGTTTTACCGCACCCACTCGGACCCAAAAGACAGGAAATATCGCCTTTTTCAATGGCGAAATCCAGGTTTTGGCAGATTGGCTTTCCACCGGGGTATGCAAAGGTGGCGGCGTTGATTGAGAGCTGGGTTTGCTGATTTTCCATGGCGCATTATACCCATCTGCCATGAATAATTTGACAAATGCGAATCATTCGCATTAATATTGAGCCTGCCTGGCGGATCCAGCCGATTTCGGTCAAACCGTTGCACGCAAAAAGTGATTCATTTCAGCCGACAGCCCCTATTTATCAACGTCCCGACGCACCCACCGGAAACAAATTGTGAACAAACATTTTTTCAGACTTGCCGGCGCGTTCGGCCTTGCACTCGTCGCCACAACAGCCGCCGCGCAAGCGCCGGTCATTAACCTCTATTCATCGCGACACTATCAAACCGATGAGGCGCTTTACACAAACTTCGAGAAAGCAACCGGGATCAAAATCAACCGCATTGAAGGTCCGGAAGATCCGTTGCTTGATCGCTTGAAAAACGAGGGCGCGCGAAGCCCGGCAGATGTCTTGATCACCGTTGATATGGGCCGCTTGCTGAAGGCGCAGGAATCCGGTCTGTTCCAGCCGATCAAATCGACAAAACTCGAGGCGATTGTGCCGCCTGAATTACGTGCCGCCGATGGCTCGTGGTTCGGTTTTTCAGTGCGTGCGCGGCCGATCTACTACGCAAAATCCAAAGTCGATCCCAAGCAGCTGCCCGACTACGAAAGCCTGGCTGACCCCAAGTGGAAAGGTGAAATTTGCGCACGTTCCGGCGCCCATCCATACAACCTGTCAATGATGAGTTCGATGATTGCAGCGCATGGGCCGGTCAAGGCCGAGGAATGGGCGCGCGGCGTGGTGGCGAACATGGCCAGACAACCAATGGGTGGCGACACCGATCAAATCAAGGCGGTCGCCGCGGGTGAATGCCAGATTGCGATTGGCAACACCTATTATTTTGTGCGTTTGATGAAATCCGACAAGCCGGACGACAAAGCCATTGTTGAGAAGGTTGGGGTGATTTTCCCAAATCAGAGCGGACCGAACGGGCGGGGCGCGCATATCAATATCTCCGGTGCCGGCATGACCAAATATGCACCGAACAGGGACAATGCAATCAAATTTCTCGAGTATCTCGCCAGTCCCGCTGCGCAAGAATACTTTGCCAACGGCAACAATGAGTATCCGATTGCAGGCAATCCGGCCAACCCACAGTTGGCGGCATTGGGGCCGTTTAAGCGTGACCCGCTCAAGATGGAAATGGTCGGCAAGAATTACGCGGCGGCGGCGCAGATCTTTGATCGGGCGGGTTGGAAATAGCCATTCACGCTGTTGTCATCGATGCATGGCAAACTACTAGGTGAATGCCGGTCGTGCAACTGCCTGTTGCGATGCCGGGCATTGTCTGGGATGCCCATCATGCGAACCAATCGCCCCAATCGTCTGAACACATTGGTCGCCAATATAATGTCCCGCCGCCAGTTTTTACAGGCGGCAACCGCCATGGCGGCGAGCGGGCTGGTTGGTGGTTGCGCCAATACTGCCGCCGGTATCACAAGTGCGGGCGCAGCATCGTCGCCATTCACCTTTAAGTCGATTCCGCCTTCGATGATCGACGCCGTGGTGGTTGCCGAAGGTTATTCGGCAACGCCTTTTTTCCTGCATGGTGATCCGGTAACCGGTGACATCGGCTGGAAATTCAACGCCGCCAATTCATCTGATGAAGCGATGACACAGGGCGGCCAAATGCACGACGGCATGCATTTTTTCCCGTTGCCGCAAGGCTCAAACAATTCCGATCACGGATTGTTGGTCATGAATCACGAATACCCGCGTGCTGCGCAGTTGTTTGCGGATGGGGCGGAGAATATGTCGGCTGAAAAAGTGCGAAAAATGCAGGCGACCGTAGGCATGTCGGTGTTGGAGGTCAAGCGCGAAGCCGGGCAATGGAAGATCGTGCGCCCGTCCAAATATGCGCGACGAATTCATGGGCTGACGCCAGCGCGCATCGGTGGTCCCGCGGCGGGCAAACCGCTGATGCAATCGGCGATAGACGCAACCGGCCGTGTGGCGATGGGCACGATGGCAAATTGCGGCATGGGCACCACACCGTGGGGAACGTATTTAACGTGTGAAGAGAACGTGCACGACTATTTTTCGACCAAGGGTGGTGCACTGTCGCCAATGCAAAAGCGTTACCAGTTGCGCACAACCGTTCAGTACCCGCATCCGAATTTTGATGTGCTTCATGACAGCAGCAAACACCCCAACGAATTTCACAAAGTTGGCTGGGTGGTTGAGTTAGATCCATATGACCCAACCTGGGTGCCCGCCAAGCGCACCGCCATTGGCCGCTGTTTTCATGAATCTTCGCATCATTCGATTGCAAAAGACGGCCGCGTGGTGATTTACACCGGCGACGACGCACGTTTTGAGTACGTCTATAAATTTGTCTCGCGCGACAAATGGAATGCCGACAATCGTGCGGCAAACCGCGATTTGCTTGATCACGGCACGCTCTATGTGGCGCGTTTTGATGCGGGTCGCGATAACAACAGGATGGGTCGCTGGATTGCGCTCGAGCACGGCAAAAACGGACTGACTGCCGACAGGGGCTTTGCCTCGCAGGCCGATGTGCTGACATTCGCACGTGCGGCCGCGGATACGGTGGGCGCCACCAAATGTGACCGGCCGGAATGGATTGTGGTGCACCCGCAGACGCGCGAGGTGTATGCATCCTTCACCGGCAATCGCGACCGGGGCAAACCGGACAAGGAGGGCGCCACGGCGGTGAATCCACGGGTTAATAACTTGTTCGGGCACATCGTCCGCTGGCGGGAAGCCGGAAATGACGCGGCGTCGGAAACATTTGAATGGGATGTGTTTATCAGTTGTGGCGACCCGCAGCAAACGGACGCAAATCTGCGCGGTAACGTCAAAGGGGATCTGTTTACCAACCCTGACACGTTGACCTTTGATTACGCCGGACGATTATGGGCGTGTACCGATACCGCCGAAGCGACCGAGGAACAACTGAAATTTCGCGGCAATGACGCGATCATTGCGATTGATCACCGCACCGGCGAAGCCAGGCGGTTTCTCGCCGGACCAGATGGCGCCGAGATTACCGGGCTGACATTTGCACCGGATATGCGCACGGCGTGGGTGAACGTGCAACACCCGATGAAGGGTTGGCCGAATACAAAAATCGACGGCAAACCACGCACGGCCACATTGTTGATTCGCAAAAATGACGGTGGTGTGATCGGCAGTTAAGGCGTGGCCGGAATGTTTGGTCCGCCGCCGGTTGATATCGACTGTGGCTTGACCTGCAGCTTGGTCACGTCAAAACCCGCGATGGTCAGGCGCGCACGAATATCCGACACGGTTTTGTCGTCCAGCTTCGGGGTGCGCGACAAGATCCACAAAAACTGTCGAGATGGCTCGCTGACAATCGCGTATCGATACGATGGTTCGAGTTCAATCACCCAATAATCACCCCAAACCTGCGGTAACCAGGCCAGATACCACGGGGCAAAACGGACTTTGAGTTTTGCCGTGCTTTCGCTGTCGGCAAACTTGGCTTCGCCGACCGCCTCGTCGATTGCGCCGTCCGCTTTTTTGCAGCGATTCCGGACCTCAATCCGACCGTTTGATTGCAACGTATAGGTTGCGGTGGTGTCGGCAATGCACTGTGCCTGAAATCGATTGGGGAACAACGCAACTTCATACCATTTGCCCATGTATCGCGTCACATCGACAGCATCGACGACACGCAACGGTGGCACGGTTTTGATTGGCGGTTTGTCATTCGCAACGGCCACATTGCCGCCAAGCAGCGTCAAACCAAGCAGCCCGCCGACCAATGCACAAAACAGGAAACGCCTCATCCGATCAACAGCGCCGCGGCAACGCGACGCCCTTCGCTCATCAGCACATTGTAGGTTCGGCAGGCGGCGGCGGTATCCATCACGTCAAAGCCGATATGCGCTTTGGAGAATGCCGCCATGATGCGCGGGTCCGGAAATCGAAATACGCCACCGGAGCCAAAAATGACAAGGGCCGGCTCGAGCCGGATTACCTCGTCGAAGTCGGCAAAGGTCAGGGTGGCGAGGTCGATCACATTCCAAGGCGAAATCAGCGTGTCTGGCGTGACGATAACCGGATGTGCGAGGCGGCTGCCATTGATATCGATATAGCCCGGACCATGCCCAAAAATGGTGTTTTGCCCGGCGGTGGTGTTGAGATGAAGCTTCATGGATGCGTCATAAATAGTTGATAACCGGCGGTTGTGGCTGAACAATGCAGGCTGGGCTCAGCTACAATTAGTTTTGCACTGCACAATATTATAAATCCTGCTCCTCCGGTACCCCATGAACCACGAATTTTCGCGCATCAAACGCCTCCCGCCCTACGTCTTTAACATCACCGCAGAGCTAAAGATGGCCGCACGCCATCGCGGTGAAGATATCGTTGATATGTCGATGGGCAATCCGGATGGCGCCACGCCGCAGCACATTGTCGACAAACTGGTCGAGGCATCCAAACGGCCAAATACCCACGGCTATTCGGTTTCAAAAGGCATTCCCCGGTTGCGCAAAGCCATTTGTGATTGGTACAAGCGCCGCTACGACGTTGAACTGGATCCGGACACCGAGGCGATTGTCACCATTGGTTCGAAAGAAGGCCTGGCGCACTTGATGCTGGCGACGCTCGATAGCGGTGACACGGTACTGGTGCCCAATCCGAGTTATCCAATCCATATTTATGGCGCGGTGATTGCCGGGGCGCAAATCAAGCACGTGCGTATGACCGAGGGTGTGGATTTTTTTGACGAAGCCGAAAAGGCCATCCGTGAAAGTTACCCAAAACCCAAAATGCTGATTCTGGGTTTCCCGTCGAATCCGACGGCCATGTGTGTTGAGCTCGACTTTTTTGAACGTATTGTGGCGCTGGCAAAGGCAAACAATGTGTTGGTGGTGCATGACCTGGCGTATGCCGACATCACCTTTGACGGTTGGAAAGCGCCGTCGATCATGCAAGTGCCGGGCGCGCGTGACGTTGCGGTGGAATTTTTCACCATGTCGAAGTCGTACAACATGGCCGGCTGGCGGGTTGGCTTTATGGTTGGCAATAAAGAATTGGTGTCGGCGCTGGCGCGGATCAAGGGCTATCACGATTACGGCACCTTCACCCCGATCCAGGTCGCGTCAATCGCCGCGCTCGACGGCCCGCAGGCGTGTGTGGCAGAGGTGGTGGCCGAGTATCAAGTGCGCCGCGACGTGTTGCACAAGGGTTTGGCCGAGGCCGGCTGGGAGACGACAAAACCAAAAGCATCAATGTACATATGGGCAAAGATCCCCGAGCCTTACGCCAAAATGGGCTCGCTTGAATTTGCCAAGAAGTTGTTATTGGAAGCAAAAGTTTCCGTGTCGCCCGGTGTTGGGTTCGGCGACTATGGTGATGATCATGTGCGATTTGCGCTGATTGAAAATGCCGAGCGCATCCGCCAGGCGGTTCGCGGTATCAAGGAGATGTTCCGCAAAGACGGGCTGATCAAATGAAGCCAATCAACGTCGGCCTGCTCGGCCTCGGCACGGTGGGTGCCGGGACCATCGATGTATTAATACGCAACCGGGATGTGATTGCACGTCGCGCCGGGCGCGAGATTCGTGTCACCCATGCCACCGCGCGTGATTTGACCAAACCCCGCAATGTTCCGCTCGAGGGGATTGAATTGGTGGGCGATCCGTTCAAACTGGTGACCAACCCGGACATTGATATTGTCTGTGAATTGATCGGCGGCGACACCAGCACCAAAGATCTGGTGTTGACAGCG
>JANPDI010000005.1:0-8580 GCA_031431435.1 Burkholderiales bacterium | reverse complement strand
ATCAATCTGAAACAACCGGTCGCGCGCGGCATTAAACCCCTGCACAAAAAACACGTCGTCTTCACTCGCCGCGTAGATATGCGGCACACCCCAGGTATCGATAAGGATTTGCGCCGGCGCCGCGAGACCGGCAAGTTTGATCGTTTGGGTTGGGGTTGGCGCCACTGATTGCGCGTACGCCGGTCGCGAAAACAGAATCAGCGCCGCAACCGGCAAAACGACACAGACTCTGCGAAGATTAATTTGACCACCTCATTTTCACCCGGGATTTTCCGATTGCCGACCGGACGCGGCTATCTGGGCATTTTCGTCGATTCCGGCGCGAATTGGTCAAACGAAGGCGATTAAAGTCTTCATACCCGGCGGGGCAACTGCAACCAGCGAGATATTGCCCGGGACCGGGGCTGAAGCCCGGCATCCCGTTTAACTGATGTACCTACAAGACAGGTACATTCGCGGGACAGCCTTACGCGGCAATCGCCTGCTTGGCCCGATTCGCCACCAACCGCGCATCCACCAACGCAACGATCTCATCGATCACCGCGTTTTTTATGCCTTTTTGCGCGGCAACACTTTGCACCAGACGGTCCACCCGTTCGATATTGAGCGCGCCGCCAAACAGCGCCCGTGCCGCCGACGACGGATTGGCCAAACCGACGGCGGCGTTGGCATATTTTTCGAACGGCACCAGATCCCCCGCGTCCGCGCCGAGTGAGACACACAAATCAAACACCCACTGGTACACCGCGCGTGACTCGTCGATATTGCCGTGCACCGCCTCTTTGATTGGCCGCATGCCATCCTGTTGAATGCAACGATAGTTGCCACACATCAGCATGCTCCATTTGGCCAGCGGCACAAATACCGATTCATGCACCTTCAGTTTCACCGGCAGCTCGATCATTTTGCCGCCGTCGTTAAACCGCACCGCCTCGACATCGGCCGCAATCTTGCGCAACATGTCGGTGTGTTTATCCGACACAAACCGTGCCGCCTTAAAATTGGTCGGCAGCCGTACCTGCAGCACGTTGACTTTTTCTTCGGGCGGGCGAAATGCCTGCGGATCCGGGCTGCACAGTGTCATCAATGTCGGATCAAAGTCCGCCCACACCGCCGGCTCGGTAAAACTGGATTGGCAGGCAGCCATCGACACGCCGGGAATACGCGCCATGTAAGGCAGTGGCGGCATATTCATGATCGACATACACGGCACACCCGATTTCGCCACGCGTGACAACAGGGTGCGCACACCCGGCGAACTGTATTGCGGCTCCTGCATGGCCAGCGCGACCAAGTCAAAATTTGCCGGGTCAACTGCATCGGTTCCCGCCGCATTCAGTTTGCCGGGACCATTACGCGAGTCAATTTCGACCAACCCCTCGCGACCCTTGACCGGCAAACGCACACGCGCGCCCTCGCTGTTGAACACTTCCACTTCCGCAGGCAGGCAAACCAGCGTGACGTTGTGGCCGGCCAAGACAAATTTGGCGCCGAGCAACGAGCCATACGACGCGCCCAAAATCAGAATATTAAATGCCATGGTCGTTCTTCTCCCCGATTGTTTTTTCGAGCGGTCGGCCGCAATGAACGCTGCTGGATGCGACGTAACGACCGCTGCTTTTGTAGAGGTGATGCTAGGCGCATTGGACACCCCCGACAATCGGGACGAACAAGAAAGCCGCTGATACTTTGTTGCGCTGCTACATTTTGTTGTTGCGGGTGGACGGGACGTGATCGTGTGAGGATCTGACACCGCCAATAAACACCCACGCCCAACGTACACCGTCGTCCCAGCGAAGGGTGGGACCCAGCCCCTCGTCGGTCAGACATAAAGGCTTTTTTGTTTGCCGTCGACCCTGCGCCCGCCATGCCGGCATCGTTAGATGTGTTGCTGTGATTAGTCGAACAAAAAATAAATTTGTGTTCGCAATTATTAGGCAACAAAAATTAATCGTCCGACTGGCCCTGCTATTGCGGTGCAGCAAGCGCCATTTCCTGATCAATTTCAAAAGTGAAACACCAATATCGGCGGGTACTTTCAGACATTTTTGGCTATAAACGCTTGCCAATACTTGTGTTTTGCTTCTTGAATGCGGTTCCATCAGTCGAGAATTCGCCTCAAAACAGCGGCGAGAAATTGCTCTGGCAAGACTTCTGGCGCGGCCGGATAACTAACAGAATGTTACTAAACCTAGAATTTACCTGAAGTATTTTGGGGGATGACAGGATAAAAAATGTCTGGCAAGATGACATTTGTGAGTTACGTCACATGCCGGAAAAAAGAATTGTGGAAAGACAACGATGATGTTTCTTGACGGCAGCGACATCAAAAAAATAGTGCTCTCTCCCAAATCAATGATGCAGTTACGCCGCCGGCAACACCGGCCGATGTTAAGCCGCCAGAAGCGAAACCAGTAAGCTAACCCGACTGAAGACTGGCTCTATGAAAGTGCTGCTCGTACATGGCGTTGGTTACCAGGAAGATGATCACTTCGAGACGAAGTGGCAGCCGCTGCTCGAACCTCGCCTAGGAGGGCAGAACGTCACCTTCGACAAGCTCGATTACGACGTTTTGTTCAAGGCGCGCCACCTAAACTGGTGGACGGCAATCGGTACGATGAGAGACCTTGCAGCCAGTTGGTGGGAACACGCCGACGATGGCCAGCCAGCCAGAGAACGCGCAATCGGCTTGCCGGATTCGACTGCGGAGATGGTCATTAAGTGGGCGGCGTTTGATGATCTGCGCGAAACCCTGCGGGATCGGCTCGCCGCAAAAATCGCCGAGGTGCAACCGGATGTGATCGTTGCGCATAGCTTGGGCACACTGATTTGTTACGACTATTTCAGTCGCGTGGCGAATGCCGGCGCGGGCAGCAATATCACCCTGCTCACGTGCGGCTGCCAGATTGCCCACCCGACATTGCGTCAAGTCTTTGATGGCTACTTGCCGTTTCCCAAGTCACTCAAACGTTGGTATGCGCTCTACAACCCACATGATCGCGTTTTTGCGTGGGATCGTTTGCCGTTTGTGGATAGCCGCTTCGTTCAAGTCGAAACACCGTTTTACGCGGCGTTCATCAATCATGACGCGACGGAGTATTTTGAACACGCTGCAGCGCAAGAAGTTTGGCGCGCGATAGCCGGCGGCGCGGGAACAAAAGACATCCGCTTCGCCAGCGTTGAAGTGCTCGCAGGCAGCATACAGATGCATGCCGCCGGGGCATCGGCGAAAGAGAAAGGTGCTACCAAAACACGCAAGCCCAATCGCCGCGCACTGCTGATTGGCATCAATGAATACGCCGCACCGGGGATGACACTCGCCGGCTGTGTGAACGACGCCTACCTGATGAGTGCGTTGCTGCAAGAGCAAGGCTTTGACGCCGATGATATTCGTATGGTGGTGGATGATCGTGCGACGACAGCAGCGATCCAGCAGCGTATTCAATGGCTGCTATCGGACACCCAAGCCGGGGATGTGCGCATCCTCTATTTCTCAGGCCATGGGGTGCAGATGCCGCAATATGGTTCGAGCGGTAAGCCCGAGCAAATTGTCGAAGCCTTGGTGCCACATGATTTTGATTGGTCACCGGCAAAGGCCATTAGTGACAAATGGCTGGCGATGCAATACGGCAACCTCCCCTATGACGCCCACATGGTCGCGATATTCGATTGCTGCCATTCCGGCGGGCTCTCACGTGGCGCGGCATTAAAAGTGCGCAGTATTTCACCGCCGGATGACATCGCACATCGACAACTCAAGTGGGACGCTGAATGGCAGATGTGGGTGCCGCGTGACTTCATGAAGGCCGGACCAAAGGCATCAAAAGGCGTGAGCAACTTAGACCCAAGTGCACCGATGCGCCAGCTTGGGCGCGGCGTGAGTTTACGGCCAGAGCACGTCAAAAACGTGGGCAAAGCCTTCGGCCACTACGGCCCGTATATGCCTGTCGTGCTGATGGCCTGTAAAGCGACGGAGTTAGCACATGAGTATCGCCACGGCGGCGGACATTCGTATGGCGCATTCACGTATGCGCTCTCGCAGGTGTTGCGCGACGCCACGCGGGCGAAGATCAAAACCACTAAGGACCTTTGCAGCCAAATCAATACGAGGTTGCCGGTGTTGGGGTATCAACAGCACTGTGTGCCTGATGGGCCGTCGAAGCAGTTGAGGGAGGTGGGGCGGTGGATAGGCAACGGATAAGGGCGAGACTTCTCTTCGTCAATTTTCATAACTAACTTTTAAAGAGGATGAAGATGTCCATAAAAATTAATTTGACACTTTGCGCTATGGTCGCGATCACGACTGGCTGTGCCGGCAAACTCGTTGTGTACGATCAAAACCAAAACCAGGTTGCAGGCGTGCCGTTTCGAACGGCAGAAGTCTTCGTTAAGGAAGGGACGTACACGAAACATAGTAAAGGCGGGGACTGCGATCCGTCGCCATTTGTTGATACCGCCGCGCTACCCGTCGGAGATCGATTCTTTGTAAAGGCTGAAACCGCACAATTTGCGAAGACAGCCTTTCATATCAGGTTCGCGGAGAGCGGAGCTGTAGCGGAAATCGGACTGGACAGCGAGCCTTCAGGGGCAGAGGTAATCAAGGCGACAACTGATCTGGCAAAGCTAGTTCTACTGAAGCCGCCTGCGGCTGCAGCACCCGCTACAACCACCACAACCGCTGATGCGGCAGGGAGTTCGCGTCTTGCTCCAAAGCCGCCAGCTCAGGCGTGCGATACAGGCGAGGGGAGCGTCAAGTTCACTCGCCTTACTGATTACTTGGCTCGCCAAGGCCAACAGCCAGTTATCGTGATACGCAAGTAACGATTTACCTAGTCATCCCGAGTCAAAGAGCTGCTGAGATTGTTTTCGTCCTGTACGGAGAAGATGAGCCTTACCCTTTGATAGCCAGAACAGTTTGGCGCGGGACCGCGGCTCTTGGGCGTTTAAATTTTGTTTGGGTCAATTTGATAGGAGCAACCTATGCTGAACTCGATAAAACCTCTTCACATGTTTTGCCTTGAAAGAAATTAACGGCGCCAGGGTCGATTATTCTTCTCGCCACATCAGAAAATACGAGCCTGACGCGTTTAAGTCGGCGGTGCTGGTCACGCCTTGTAAAAGAATTGAAAACCTATGATAAAGGGCAAACATGAACGCTAAACGCTACCTCATTCTCCCGATGGACGGGATTCGCCTCTCCGATGCCTCTTCCCCTGTAACTGAGATGGCAAGCAGTCTCTTGGCGACGCTTCAGCCGCAGCGCAAAGCTGCCGTCGCCAGTTTAGGGAAAATGCTTTTGGCTTCGGTTGCGCGATCTTCGGGGGTGGCAGTTAGACCCGCAGCTAGGAACCGGGGAGTTGCAAGCGCTTCATCCGCAGAAGAGGGTATTGAAGTTGTCAAATCGCTTGGTGAGGGTGGAGTGAAGTTGGTGATCGCGTCGGAGGAAGTCCTTGCCGCTTTACGCCAAAACTATCCGGGCGTTCGAGTCATTGAAGAGAAGTTCTGCCATCCTGCGCGCGCGCCGCGTGTTGTTGTTCCTCCGCGTGCAGCTGCGCCGGCGGGCGCACGTGCGGGCGCGGGCGTGACATTCACCGTCGAAGTCCTGCGTGGCGATTCGATGACGCCCGTTCGCGGCGCGGATGTAATCGCGTTCCGCTCGGATGACGATGCCCAGCAAAAGAAAACCAATGCCTCCGGCAAAGCGACATTCTCGTTTGGTACGGGTGCAGACAAACTTAAGCGCCTCTATGGCTACCATGATGAGTCAGGAATTTGGGGTTACTTCAAAGCAAACGTGACCATCGCTGCGGGAGGCGTGAAAGTTGTGTTTGCGCCTGTGGATCTCAATGCGACAGATTCACTGCGGCACTTTCATAAGCCCGGCAAATTGGAAGATGGAGTAGGTGTCAGAGTGGGCGTGATCGACGCTGGCGCCGATCAAGTTCACCCTGACCTTATCGATGCGATCGAGGGCGGGGCAAACTGTGTACCCGGATCGACTCGAGCACCTGATGACTATGGACCAGATGGTGCTCATGGGACCCATGTTGCGGGCACCATTGCCGCACGAGGCATGGCACCCTCCGGTGTGCGTGGTATTGCTCCCGGAGCCAAACTCAGGATTTACCGGGTGTTTGAATCGGGAAACCGAGGACACGGATCAAGCTTTGCTGTGATTGACGCGATTGAGAGGGCGATTGAAGACAGGTGCGACATCATCAATTTGAGTCTTGGCTTCGCACCGGGTGTGACTGACGATGGAATCTCTGACGCGCTTGCGAAGGCGCGCAACAATGGAATCCTGGCAATTGCGGCCGCTGGTAATGATCGCCGCCAACCAGTAAGTTTCCCCGGGTCAGATGCCAGCTGTGTTGCCATATCAGCCACAGGAAGGAAAGGTCTTGTTCCCAGTACGGCTACTGAGGTCGCCGAGGTTGGCGCACCGTTCGGATCTGACCCCGACAATTTCATCGCACTCTTTTCCAATGTTGGCCCCGATCTCGATGCCGCCGGTTCCGGCGTTGGTGTCGTGTCCACGTTTCCTGGTGGATATGGTCCAATGAGCGGCACGTCCATGGCGAGTCCCGCCGTTGCCGGCGTAGCCGCAAGGCTGCTTGCGGCCAATCCCGCTGTTCTCGGCATGGACAGAAATGCGGCCCGAACAGACGAAATGCGGAAGCTCCTGATGGATGCTTGTAAGACGCTGGGATTTGGTATCCTGTCCGAGGGTTCTGGGCTACCGAAATAGGAGCGACAAAATGGCACGCTTCACGCTATATCGCAGCGATGCTGCGCAAACTTCCGATGTAACAGAAACGATACGTGCGACTGGCGCGCGTGTCATTGCGTCCAAACCGGGATTGGCGCTGATCGAGACTACAGACGCGGTCGCTGCACAACTTCGCGAGGCGCTTCGAGATTGGAAAGTCACGAAAGAAGTCACCGCAAAGATTCCAGACGTGCGTCCGAAGGTAGGTTCTACCGATAGCGAATAGCGCGAGAGGTGGCTCAGTTGGAATGAAACGGGCTTGGGTCGATTATTTTTGTTTTGCTCAGAAAATACGAGCCTTTTACGACTTTTATGGGCGACAGGAGCGGCCCTGAATTGCTTCTATTTTCGTGGAGGAAATTATGAAACTCGTATCTAAAGTTAGCGTTACTGCCATCTTGCTCTGCTCATCATTAAGTGTTTTCGCAAGCTCTTGGACTTACAAGGTTAATCCAAGCAAGGATGTTGAAACAATGTGCATTGACCCCAATGGAAAAGCTGTCGGAGGTTGGCGAAACTGCAAAATTGATCTTACTTGCAATCAAGCCAAAAATATTCAGCATCGCTGTGAGATGCGGCATGGTGGAGCCAAACTGGGTTGGCATTATGCGGTGAATGATGAGAAGGGTCGGGATCATGAGACAAAGTGCATCAAGCCAAACGGCGACTTCATCGGTGGCTTCCGAGATTGCAAAGCGGACAAGACGTGCAATAACTATGAAGCCATCCGCGACGTTTGCCGAGTTACATACGAAAAATAAGTGTCGGGATAGCTGAGTGCAGTCCAACCCGGCAGTCCAGAGGGACTGTGCACAAGCGCGCAGCCCCTCACATTTTAGTTAGACGTCACGAGTCCGAGCACGCAGCATCTACGTCGATTTCCGAGTTTTCTGATGAGCAAGAAAGGAAACTATGGACCAAGATAAATAGGCTAGGGTCGATTATTTTTCTAAGAGCGATCAAAGCAGTACCGCAGTGGTTAACTGAGTTGTCCACCACATTTGGACTGCCTCTGTTGCCCGCCCCTTTAACGATCCCTTCAACTCGCAAACACCCTAATGAGCCCAGAGACAACTGAACTGATTATTAAGATAATAGCTGTTATCGGCGGCGTGCTCGCCTTGAGAAAGGCTGTTCACGAGTTTGCAATTTCAAAGCAGTCCCGCTTACGCGAGGAATTCAAATTCGCCAAAGAGTTTATCGCTGACTTGACACCGCAGACTCATCCGCTCTTGATCGAAAAAGGTTATGAAGCAATGACCGGTGACGCAAGACTAACGGCAAAGGAAATCACCTACCTGCTTTCACTTTCGTCGCCGGCACAGGCGTTGAAGAAATATTCGATCGCGTTAAAGTACGTCGAGTTTAAGGAGGCGACAACTACGGAAACGGCGCGCGTGGCCTTTCGACCCCAATACACTCAAACAAAACTAAAGTGGGCTACGTGGTGGTTAACTACTCAATACTTGGTATTCGCATTAATCGCATTTGCGCCATTCCCATTTGCAGCGCAATTTTTCGGCACGAATTTCGGTGTTGCTATTATTGTGATGGCCATGACATTGCTGTCGTTCGGCTATCTTGCGATTGACGCCATCTACGAGTACGGGCGTATTCGCAGAGCCGAAGAATTAATGGCTATGCAATAAGTAATTAATGGGCCAAGGTCGGGTTTTTTGAAAAGAACGAGCCTGCCCCTTTTATGCTTCTGTGGTTGGCACTGACCCAATACATGTTCGTCCCCTAGCTAATCGTAAAGGCGTGAAGTGGAGCCAGTAAAAGTGATGACCCCACTAGACCATAGTTTTTCC
>JANPDI010000004.1:0-3126 GCA_031431435.1 Burkholderiales bacterium | reverse complement strand
ACCCGAATCGGCGACCTTTTTGCCCTCATCGTTGGAAAGTTGCCAGCGCCACTCGAATCGTGCATCTTGAAAGATATGAAATTGCATCGTTGATCCTCTCTCGTTGGTGATGGTGCAAACAGCTGCGGGTGGTGAAAAGATCGTTATGTCGTCAACTTGCCGACGCCCGCCGGTGGATTGGCGGGCACCGAGGCGTTATTGGCAAGCCTCGCATTCCGGGTTATCAATGGAGCAAAACTTGGCACCTTCGGCCGCACCGTCACCGGCACCGCCTGCACTGCCGACATTGGCGCTCATTGCCGATGCGCCCTGCGTAAACCCGCCACCGATGGCAACCGCATTCAGTTCGCCGCCACGACCGGTTGATTTCTCAGCCGAGGTGGCCGCCATGGTGCGCAGGTAGTAGGTAGTCTTGAGGCCGCGAATCCACGCCAGCTTGTAGGTGTCGTCGAGTTTTTTGCCCGATGCGCCGGCCATGTAAATATTGAGTGACTGCGCCTGGTCAATCCACTTCTGACGGCGTGATGCCGCTTCAATGACCCAGGTGGTGTCGACTTCAAATGCGGTGGCGTACAAGGTGCGCAGCTCGGCCGGAATACGGTCGATCTGGCCGAGTGAACCGTCAAAGTATTTGATGTCGGCGACCATCACTTCGTCCCACAGGCCGCGCGCCTTCAGGTCGCGCACCAGGTAGTCATTGACTACCGTGAATTCACCCGACAGGTTCGATTTCACAAACAGGTTTTGGTAGGTCGGCTCGATACACGCCGAGACACCAATGATGTTTGAAATGGTTGCGGTCGGTGCAATGGCGACACAGTTGGAGTTACGCATGCCGTGTTGACGGATGCGGGTGCGCAGCGCATCCCAATCCATCGACGACGACATATCGACTTCCACATAGCCGCCGCGCTCTTCGCGCAACAGATTCAGCGAATCCTGCGGCAGGATGCCACGATCCCACAACGAGCCTTTGAAGGATGAATAGGCACCACGCTCTTCGGCCAGCTGTGTCGAGGCCCAATAGGCGTAATAACAAACCGCTTCCATCGACCGGTCGGCGAATTCAACCGCCTCGTTTGAAGCATACGGAATACGCTGCTCGTGAAGGCAATCCTGGAACGCCATGATGCCCAAGCCGACCGGACGGTGTTTCAGATTTGAATTGCGCGCTTTCGCCACCGCGTAGTAGTTGATGTCGATGACGTTGTCGAGCATGCGCATGGCCACGGTGATGGTGCGCTGCAGCTTGTCATGATCGAGCACTTTTTTGCCGCTGGCATCGGTCTTCATGTGTGCGACCAAATTGACCGAGCCCAGATTGCAGACCGCGATTTCACTCTCATTGGTATTGAGCGTGATTTCGGTACACAGGTTTGACGAATGCACCACACCGACATGGTTCTGTGGTGAACGGATATTGCAAGGGTCCTTGAAGGTGATCCAGGGATGGCCGGTTTCGAACAGCATCGACAACATCTTGCGCCACAACGACAGCGCCGGAATCTTCTTGGATGGCTTGATCTCACCGCGCTCGGCTTTTTCTTCATAGCGCGTGTAGGCGATTTCAAATTCCTTGCCGAATTTCTCGTGCAGGTCCGGCGTGGTTGATGGCGAGAACAACGTCCAGTCGCCGCCTTCCATGACACGCCGCATAAACAGATCCGGGATCCAGTTTGCGGTGTTCATGTCGTGGGTGCGACGACGGTCGTCACCGGTATTTTTGCGCAACTCGAGAAATTCCTCGATATCGAGGTGCCAGGTTTCGAGGTACGCACACACCGCGCCCTTGCGTTTGCCACCTTGGTTGACTGCGACCGCGGTATCGTTGACCACTTTCAAGAACGGCACGACGCCTTGTGATTTGCCGTTGGTACCTTTGATGTAACTGCCCAGCGCCCGCACCGGTGTCCAGTCATTGCCGAGGCCGCCGGCAAACTTTGACAACAATGCGTTTTCCTTGAGCGCTTCGTAGATGCCCTCGAGGTCATCGGCGACGGTGGTCAGATAACACGATGACAGCTGTGAGCGACGCGTGCCCGAATTAAACAATGTTGGTGTCGACGACATGAAGTCAAACGTCGACAAGACGTTATAGAACTCGATGGCGCGGCTTTCGCGATCAACCTCACCGAGCGCCAACCCCATGGCAACACGCATATAAAACGCCTGTGGCAATTCAATGCGCGCTTCTTCAATATGAATGAAATAACGATCGTAAAGCGTTTGCAAGCCGAGGTAGGTGAATTGGGTATCACGCTCCGCTTTCAGCGCGGCACCGAGGCGCTGCAGGTCGTATTGACCCATGCGCTCGTCGAGCAGTTCGGCTTGCACACCCTTCTTGATGTACAGCGGAAAATATTCTGCATAACGGGTGGCCATCTCTGCCTGGCTGACTTCTTCACCCAGAATTTCACGACGGATCGAATGCATCAACAAACGCGACGTGACTTTGTTGTAGGCAGGATCACGCTCGATCATGGCGCGTGAGGTCATGGTCGCAGCTTTAAACACTTCGTCGATTGGCACACCGTCGTACAAATCGCGCAACGTGCCGTCGAGAATGGTTTTGGCATTAACGAATTCGCCCAACCCTTCACACGCTGAGTCGATTAACGCGGTAAGCGCGGCGATATCAAGCGGACGTTTTTTGCCGGCGATGGTGACATTCAACGCGGTTGATGTGGCGGTTGCTTCGGGCGCTTTTGCGGCGCGCTCGGCGGCGCGTTCATTGTTGCGCTTTTCACGATACAACACGTAAGACCGGGCGACTTCGTGGGCGCCATTGCGCATCAACGCCAATTCAACCTGGTCTTGCACTTCTTCAATATGGAAGGTGCCGCCCGAAGGTTTGTGACGCAGCAGCGCGCTGACCACCACCGTGGTGGTTTGTTGCACTTGGTCACGCATGCGCGCAGAGGCGGCTTCATGGCTGCCGTTGACGGCGATAAACGCCTTGGTCACGGCCACGGCAATCTTCTGCGGTTCAAATGATGCAACAGCGCCATTACGACGAATAATCTTGTAATCCATATACCGCGATTCGACCGAATCAGTATTTCCGGTGTTAAGCATGGGGTTGACGAGCGGGTTCACCGGATCAATGTCGGTACCGAGTCTCATGTG
>JANPDI010000003.1:0-7934 GCA_031431435.1 Burkholderiales bacterium | reverse complement strand
CTCGTTGTGCATATGCATGACGATACCGCGAAGGCCCGGGGAATCTTGTCAAGGATGAATGCCGATGGACGCGCCAACTGATGTAAAGAAGCAGGACTACAAAACCACCCTCAACCTGCCTGATACGCCGTTTCCGATGCGCGGCGATCTCGCCAAACGCGAACCGGGCTGGGTCAAACATTGGCAGGACAGCAAACGCTACGAAAAAATTCGTCAGGCCAGCAAGGGCTGTCCAAAATTTATCCTGCACGATGGCCCGCCCTACGCCAACGCGGCGATTCATATCGGCCACGCCGTCAACAAGGTGCTGAAGGACATCGTGGTGAAGTCCAAACAAATGTCGGGCTTCGACGCCGTGTATGTGCCGGGTTGGGATTGTCACGGCATGCCGATCGAAATTTTTGTCGAGAAGCAACACGGCAAAAATCTGCCGGTGGAAAAACTGATGGGCTTTGCCCGTGAACACGCCGAATCACAGATCGAATTGCAGAAAGCCGATTTTGTCCGGCTCGGTGTGCTCGGTGACTGGGATCACCCTTACAAAACGATGAACTTTGCGACCGAGGCTGCAGAGATTCGCACCCTCGGCACGCTGTTCGATCGTGGTTATGTCTATCGCGGCTTGAAGCCGGTCAACTGGTGTTTTGATTGCCAGTCGGCGCTCGCCGAGGCGGAAGTCGAATACGAAGAAAAAACCTCGATCACCATTGATGTGGGTTTTCAGTTGCAGGACAGTGAGCGCAACAAACTCGCGCAAGCGTTTGGCTTGGCGGCACTGCCGGCGGGTCCAGTATTTGCGATGATCTGGACCACCACGCCGTGGACGATTCCGGCCAACCAAGCACTGAACATCCACCCGGAATTTGATTACGCGCTGGTTGCAACGACACGGGGTTGTCTGGTGTTGGCGGCGGCACGGGTTGACGAATGTCTGAAAACCTATGGGCTGGAAGGTAAGCCGTTGGCGACGGTGAAAGGCCAACAGCTCGAGCGCATTGTGTTCAAACACCCGTTTTACGACCGCGCCTCGCCGATGTATCTGGCCGACTACGTCACGCTCGATACCGGCACCGGCATTGTGCATTCCTCGCCGGCCTATGGCGTGGATGACTTTGCCACCTGCAAAAAATATGGCATGACCAATGAGGAAATCCTCAACCCGGTGATGGGCAATGGCCAATACGCGTCAACATTGCCGTTGTTTGGCGGCGTCAATATCTGGAAAGCCCAGCCTGAGATTGTGAAAACGATCGAAGCCGCCGGTGCGCTTTTCCATACGACCAATTTCAAACATTCCTACCCGCATTGCTGGCGCCACAAAACACCGACCGTGTTTCGCGCGACCTCGCAATGGTTTGTCGGCATGGATCGTGTCGCGAATAACCAAAATGCGGGCGACACCAAGTCGCTGAGGGTATTGGCGCTTGAGGCCATTGAAGCGACCAACTTTTTCCCCGATTGGGGTCAGGCGCGCTTGCACGGCATGATTGCGAACCGGCCCGACTGGTGTATTTCGCGTCAGCGCAAGTGGGGCACACCAATTCCATTTTTCCTGCATCGCGAAACCGGTGAATTGCATCCGCAGACGTTGGTGCTGCTGGAAAAGGTGGCCGTGCGCGTGGAACAAGAGGGCATCGAAGTCTGGCAACGTATCACGGCCGAAGAGTTGCTGGGCAATGACGCCGCCATGTACGAAAAAAGTGGCGACACACTTGACGTCTGGCTCGATTCGGGCGCGACGTTTAATACCGTGATGGCAACCACGCCCTCGTTGCAAGCGGTCGATAGGGACGGTAAGCCCGCCCAGGCCGATCTTTACCTCGAAGGCTCCGATCAGCATCGCGGTTGGTTTCACTCCTCGCTGTTGGTCAGTTGTGCGGTGAATGGCCGCGCGCCATACAAAAACTTGCTCACGCACGGGTTTGTGGTTGACGCCGACGGCAAAAAAATGTCCAAGTCCGGATTTAACGCCGTTGCACCGGCAAAAATTTCCGAGCAGCTGGGCGCTGAAATTTTGCGCTTGTGGGTGGCCGCAACCGACTACTCCGGTGAACTCACCATTTCGGATGAAGTCCTGAAGCGGGTGGTTGAAAGTTACCGGCGAATCCGCAACACGTTGCGGTTCCTGTTGGCCAACACCGCCGATTTTGATTTTGCCAAAGATGCCGTTGGGATTGATGAAATGGTCGAGCTGGATCGTTATGCCGTTGCGCTCACCGCCGGGTTGCAGCAATCGGTGCTGGCGCAATACGAAAAATATGCGTTTCAGCCGGCGTTGCAGGACATCCAATCTTTTTGCTCGGCCGATCTTGGCGGGTTTTACCTCGACGTCATCAAGGACCGTCTGTACACCACCGCCGCCAACGGCCATGCGCGTCGCTCGGCACAAACCGCGTTGCATCACATTCTGCAATCGCTCACACGATTGATCGCGCCGATCCTGTCGTTTACCGCCGAGGAAATCTGGAGCGTGCTCAGCCCTGGTAACGACGACTCGGTGTTTCTGCATCAATATCAGGCCGTGCCGTCAGTCGCAAATGCGGACGGTTTAACCGGCCGATGGATGGCAATGCGGGCATTGCGGGCGGAAGTATTGAAGCTGATCGAAGATGAACGCAGCGCCGGTCGCGTCGGCTCGTCATTGCAGGCCGACGTTTTGTTACGGCTGCCAAAAGACCAAGCCGGCGAACCGCTATCAATCGGCGCTGAGTTACGCTTTGTCCTGATCACCTCGGCGGCCAAGGTCGAAATCGTTGACGACATTGCCGATCGCGCAATCATTGTGACCCCCAGCACAAAACAAAAATGCGAACGTTGCTGGCACTATTGTGACGACATCGGGTCTCATGCCGGGCATCCGACCATTTGTGGACGTTGTGTCTCCAATCTCGATGGTGCCGGTGAAACCCGAAAATATGCATAAGCCCGACACGGTCAACAGTACCAACCGATTTGCCTGGCTGCGCTGGTTGTGGATCAGCGCGGTTGTCATTGGGTTCGACCTGTCGAGCAAGTATTACTTCGACAGCACTTTCCAGTATGGTGAGACGCGCTTTGTTACGCCGTTCTTTAATTGGGTGTTGGTCTATAACCCGGGTGCGGCGTTCAGCTTTCTCGCCGATGCGGGTGGCTGGCAACGTGAATTTTTTATCGTCCTAACGTTACTGATCACCTCGGTGCTACTGTGGATGCTCAAAGGTAATCACCGCAATCGGCTGCTTTCAACTGCGCTGGTTCTGGTCATCGGCGGTGCGCTGGGAAATCTGTTTGACCGGGTGGTGCATGGTCATGTGATTGACTTCATCCAGCTGCACGCCGCAGGTTATTACTGGCCGGCGTTTAATGTCGCGGATTCCGCCATTTGTGTCGGCGCGGCCATGCTGGTGCTCGATTCATTCCGCAAGCCGCCAACGGCCGACAACAACTCGGTGGCAACATGAACAACAACGCAGTGATCTTCGACGGTAAAATCGCCAAAGTGCGTAATGATTGGATTGTGCCGACGGTGGGACAGTCACTGTCCGCGCCGTTGGATTTTTTGCATCAATTTGGGAACTTCTAAAAACCTCAAATTCGCCGTCATTCCCGCGTGACGCTGGGACGACGAGGTTTTAAGAAGTGCCAATTTTTCAAACACGACTATTGACGGTCACTTTCAGCCAAAAATGCCTGAAACGCCTCGCCACATATAGAGTTTAAAATATGAATGATGTCAGTAACGGTGTTGAAATGGATATCTTGTTGGCCAATCCGCGCGGCTTTTGTGCCGGCGTTGACCGCGCCATTGAGATTGTCGAGCGCGCATTGACGATGCACGGTGCGCCGATTTATGTGCGCCACGAAATTGTCCATAACAAATACGTGGTGGATGATTTACGCACCAAGGGCGCGGTGTTTATCGAAGATCTCGCCGACGTGCCGGCCGGTGCCACCTTGGTATTCAGCGCGCACGGCGTCTCAATGGCGATTCGTATTGAGGCGCAGCAACGCGGCTTCCATGTGTTTGATGCCACCTGCCCGCTGGTGAAAAAAGTGCACATCGAAGTGCGGAAAAAGCGCAGCGAAGGTTTTGAAATTGTCATGATCGGCCACGAGGGCCACCCCGAGGTGGAAGGCACACTCGGCCAAGCGGAAAGCGGCATGCATCTGGTTGAGTCGGTCGAGGATGTCGCCCGCCTCGAAATCGCCCACGCGGAAAAACTCACTTACGTCAGCCAGACCACCTTATCCGTTGACGACACACAAAAAGTGATTGACGCGCTCAAATTGCGATTCCCGCATATTGTCGGGCCGAAACACGACGACATTTGTTACGCCACACAAAATCGTCAGGACGCCGTGAAATTTATGGCGCCGCAGGTTGAAGTGGTGATTGTCGTGGGCTCGCGGACCAGCTCCAATACCAATCGGTTGCGCGAGTTGGCTGACCTGTTGGGTTGTGAAACCCATCAAGTGGATAGCGCGGATGAACTCAAGCCAGAGTGGGTCGAGGGTAAGAGGCGAATTGGTGTGACATCCGGGGCGTCCGCGCCAGAGATATTGGTCAAGGACGTCATTGCTAAGTTGAAGTCGCAAGGTGTAGCCAGCGTCCGGGAATTGGATGGAATCACCGAGACCATCGCCTTCCCACTACCCAAGGGGCTAAACTACTTGCAACAAGCTGGCAAACCTTAGGCAGGCATTGCCGAGAAAATTGGCGAATAACCCGCTTCTCTTGCCGTTTGAGTGCGTAACCAAGCCATTTGTCGGCTCTTGCTGCCGCTGCACGGGCACTACCGTTATTATTCAATAGCCGAAATTCCTCCGAGTTGGCGATGGCAGTAGCCGCCGGCGGGGAACTGGTTGTTTTCTCCATCGCTTATCTGGGACCATCATATGCAACTAACAAATCGCGCCAAGGGCTTTACGTTAATTGAGCTGATGATCGTGGTCGCCATTTTGGCCGTATTGTCGGCCATCGCCGTTCCCCAGTATCAAGGCTATGTGCTTAAAGGTCGCCGCGCCGCTGCGCAGGCTTTCTTACTGCAGGCAGCACAACGCCAACAGCAGTATTTTCTGGACAACCGGTCTTATGCTCCTAGCCTCTCTGGGCTTGGTTTGAGCATGACGTCGGATGTGTCGCCGTATTACGAATTGGTCGACATCACAACTGCTGCGGCACCGCCAACATTCACGATTGAAATCAAGCCGATCGGCTCGCAGACTCGCAGCAACGAGCCGAACCTAAAGATTGACAGTGCCGGTAATCGGACGCCATCTGGTAGTTCGTACGGAGCCTGGTGATTAACGGCGATGAAGACTGCCTCTTCGTTAGCAGCAGATCAGCACGGTGTGACCTTGGTCGAGGTTGTTGTTGTGATAGCGATCATCGGCATTCTTGCGGGAATGGCAGTGCCTTCTTTTCTGGAATTTACAAGGAATCAGCGCATCCGTGCGGCAGCTTCGGACATGCATGTGACGCTAATGCGCGCGCGCAGCGAGGCGCTCAAACGCAATGTTAGTGTCACGATCCGGCCAAGCTCAACCTCCAATTGGGGGTTGGGTTGGTCAATCGCTGATCCAGATGGCGGCACCGCATTGGACGTCTTTAACAGCTATCAGGGCGTCAGTAGCACCGGACCGACGAGCGTCGTCTACCTGTCCTCCGGGCGTTTGAGTGGCTCGACTGTGCCGTCTTTTGAATTTTCTTCCTTAGGCTCCGCAGTGAAGAGGTGTGTAAGCGTCGATCTGAGTGGTCGACCAACGACGAAGGCGGCCGCATGTTAAATCGCGCCACAAGGAAGGTGCGCGAAATCTCGCGAGTTACAGGAACGACGATGCTCGAAGTTCTGGTAACAATTGTGATTCTGGCCTCCGGGCTGCTCGGGCTCGCAGCCTTACAGGTTGCGTTGCTAATTGCGGAGGCAGAGGCTTATCAACGCGCCCAGGCCATTCTGCTTGTTAACGATATGGTGGAGCGCATCAACACCAATCGCGGTGCTGCGGCAAGTTATGTTTCAGCGGCCGTTCACGGAATCGACGACACCACGCCACCGGCCACGTGTGCCGTCAATCCATCAACGGATGTCAGTCGCGATCTGTGTGATTGGGGGCGCGCGCTGCAAGGTGCCGCCGAGCGCAAGACGGGAGGGGGCGTTACGACACAAGTTGGTGGGCTAGGCGGTGGACGCGGCTGTGTAGAGTTAGTTCAGGCTGAGGATGCCACTTCAGGGGTTTGTACGCCCGGGATCTATCGCGTCACCGTTGCGTGGCAAGGTTCCAACAAGTCGAGCGAGCCGTCGGCGACCTGCGGTGCCGGTCTGTATGGCGGAACCGGCTTTCGTCGTGCTATTTCAACGCAGGTTTCCATCGGATTGCCATCATGTTGAGTCGACTAAGAATAGGTGCTGTCTGGTTGCAACGGGGTTTTTCGCTAATCGAACTGATGATCGGCATTACGCTTGGCATGATTGTGATTGCCGGGGTGACGGCGGTCTTTATCAACAGCAACCAGACGCGTAACGATATTGAACGCGCCAACCGTCAGATCGAAAATGGCCGATTTGCGAGCTCCATGCTTGCGGACGATCTGCGCATGGCGGGGTATCTCTCTTCGTTTGATCCTTACACAAGCATCATCATGCCGCTAAATCCGCCGCTGAGCGGGGCGTCCGCGTTGACGGCGATTCCAGACCCTTGTGAAACGTCTGTGACAGGCGCAGCAGGTAGTTTGATGAATACGTTTTTTATTCATGTACAGGGCGTCGATGACGCGACGGCATTGACCGTTCCAAGTTGCTTGAGCGACGTCAAGGCGGGAACCGATATTTTGGTGATACGCAGGGTAAGTTCTTGCGTGGCCGGACCAACCGCCGGCTCTGGCTGTGATGCCGCGATTTTGGGGGTCCCGTACTTTCAAGCCTCCAACTGCAACATGGCTGGCGAGCTTGCAACCAATACCGGTTCCAATACGGACTACCAAGCTTACTTTGTGCTGAGCACAAGTTCCAGCGCATTCACCAAGCGTAATTTGGATTGTTTGGCCAATGCGGATTACCGGCGACTGTTTGTTCGAATTTACTTTGTGGCGAACAACAACGAGGCGTCTGATGGCATACCAACCCTGAAGCGCGCCGAACTCGGGCCTAGTGGATTCACGATCGTGCCTCTGGTGGACGGAATTGAAAATATTCAATTTGAGTACGGTATGGATACCGGGGCAGATGGTTTGGTCGATGTTTATAGGTCAAACCCCAGCAGCTACAACGGGTGTGCTGGTGTCGATTGTCTCTTCAACTGGCTTCGTACCTATTCAGTTAAGGTCTATGTCCTGGCACGTAGCACAACCACAACCACCGGCCATGTGGATTCAAAGACCTATGTGTTGGGAAAAAAGGCGGACGGCACCACCGACAATTCTTTTGGGCCGTATTCAGATGCGTATAAACGTATTGCGTTCACTTCAACCGTCAGGCTGGATAACCCGGCTGGCCGGAGAGTTCCATGACATCGAAAAATTTGCATAAACAAGAAGGTGCCACACTCATCATCGGGCTGTTTATGCTGATCCTGATGACGGTGATGGCAATTGCCACCTACAACATGGGCAAGGGCAACTTGAAGGCGGTTGGGAATATGCAGTTCCGCACGGAAACCCTGCGCGTCGCGGAGCGAACCCTCGAGCAAGTGATCAGCACGGCTGGTGGCGTAACAACTTCTGTGGTCTATCCCGAAACGTCCGACGGCTACAAGGTAAAAGTTGAGCCGGTTCTCGTTCAGGGTTTTGTACGAAAGAACAATACGCTTGATCTTTCGGACGCGGGTGAGGTCGGGTGTTCTCTCGGGACGGCACAAACCTTTGGTATCGTCGGGTCCTCCACTGGTAATTCACTTTGCGCTTTGACGCTCTATAACGTGAAAGTGACAGCCGAAGACACCCGCACAAAAGCCAAGGT
>JANPDI010000002.1:0-20994 GCA_031431435.1 Burkholderiales bacterium | reverse complement strand
CGTTTTAAGTCGACATCAATTTCCGAGGAGTGAACGCCTTCTGCGTGTTCATCAAGTTCGGCACGACCCGTTCGGCGACCAACTTGTATCACCTCTGGTACTTGTGTGATCAGCCGCTCGGCAACAGCGCCCATACGATTTGCCTCAGCCAGCGATGTGCCCGGCGTAAATAGCAGCGAAAGCACCAGCGAGCCTTCGTTAAACGCCGGCAAAAACGCGCGCGGAAAAAACGGCACACTTACCGCGGCAATCGCAACAGCCGCCACCGCGCTGAGCATTAGCGCCTTCGCGCGGGGGAAAGACCACGCAAGGACTTTCTCATCCCATTGCTTGAGCTTTGCGACCAGCGGACTATCGCCATGATCAAGCCGTTTCATACGCGGCAACAGGTAATAACAAAGCACCGGCGTCACCGTCATCGAAACGAACATGGACGCCAGAATCGAGACAATATAGGCAATACCCATCGGCGAAAACAACCTGCCCTCAATGCCAGGTAAGGCGAACAGCGGAATGAATACCAGCACCACAATTGCCGTTGCGTAGACGATCCCTGATCGCACTTCAACACTGGCGTTTTGCACCACTTCGAGTAGCGGCCTGGGTTCCGGCAACAGCTTGTTGAGCTTTAACCGCCGGACGATATTCTCAACGTCCACCACGGCATCATCCACCAGTTCACCAATGGCGATCGCCAACCCGCCCAGCGTCATGACGTTGATCGATTGCCCCAGCCATTGAAACGTAATCGCGGTCACCGCAAGCGATAGCGGAATTGCCGCAAGCGAAATCAACGTTGTGCGTGCCGAAAGCAAAAAGGCAAACAACACAATTGCGACCATGATCGCGCCGTCTCGCAAGGCTTCTGTGACGTTGCTAATCGAGGCCTTGATGAAATCGGCCTGACGAAATAACACCTTCGGCGCGCTCATGCCGGGCGGCAGGCCCTGCTGTAGTTCTGCCAGTGCGGATTCGATACTCTTCGTCAGCCGCACGGTGTCAGCCGCCGGTTGTTTTTGCACACTGATGATGACGGCGGCCGCGCCGTTGTAACCCGCGTCGCCCCGCTTTAGACCCGCCGCAAACCCCACCTTTGCGACTTGTTCCAGCAATATCGATCGCCCATCTTTCCACGCCACTGCAAGTCCCTGCAAATCTTCCACGCGGTTGGTTCGGCCAACGTGCCGGATCAGATACTCCCGGCTATTCAAATCGATAAAACCACCACCGGCGTTTGCTGAAAACCCTTTCAGCGCATTTTCAATCTGTGTCAGCGACACACCAATTTGCGCCATTCGTGCGGTATCGGGCTCGACCCGCAACTGGCGCACCTCGCCGCCGATGGGGATGACTTGAGCGACGCCGGCGATCGACAGCAGGCGCGGGCGCAGCACAAAGTCGGCATACTCTCGTGCTTGCATTGGTGTGGCGGGTGTTACCTTACCGTTACCGGCATCTAACGGCAGTGCGATCAACATGATCTCACCCATGATCGACGAAACCGGCCCCATGACCGGCGTGATGCCGTTGGGCAGCTGCTCTTTGACCAACGCAAGCCGCTCAGCAACCAATTGCCGATTGCGGTAAATATCGGTTCCCCAATCGAACTCAGCGTAGAGAATCGATAGCCCTATTCCCGAAGTCGACCGAACACGCGACACGCCGGGCATGCCGTTGAGAGCCGTCTCGACGGGATAGGTGATGAGCTGCTCGACTTCTTCCGGCGCCATGCCGCCGGCTTCCGTGAGAACCGTAATGACCGGCTTATTCAGGTCCGGGAATACATCAACCGGCGTGCGCTTCGCCATCAGCGCGCCGTAGGCAAGCAGCATCGCTGCCATGGCTAGTACAAACAGTCGATTCGCAAGGCTCGCGCGAACAATCCAATTAAACATGATGGTCCCTGCTTAACGAATCTGCGCGATGAGTGGTGCGCCTTGCACCACGACGCGGTTGTCAGCTGACAACCCTTTGATTACCAGCACGGTCTGCGCATCAAGCAGCCGGAACTCCACCGGCTGTGGAAGGTATCGTTCGGCGCTGACCTTGATCCAGACGACGGGTTCGTTCGATGGATTGCGCACGATGGCTTGCGCTGGCAGCACGATGCCCTTGGTACGCTCCTTAAATTGGGCAACAACCGTGACAGGCTGACCAACCGAGAGCGGCAACGGGGCACGCTTGTTCGCCGCATCTATTCGAAACGTGATTAAAAACACGCCGTCTCGCAGGCTGCGGCCAACACCGACGACCGCAAGACTTGCGCCGTCCAAGCCGGCAATTCCCGCACCCTTTATACGCAGTGCCATCGCGGTGTCTGACGCACTCACTTCCACCATCAGCCGCGACGGATCAACCACCTCGAACAGCACGTCCTTTGGCTCAACCACCTGACCAAGAAGCGCGTCGGCGCGCGCGATGACGCCATCCGCTGGTGCGACCAGTGGTTCACGTGCAACGATACTCTCACCAATGCGCTGTTCCCGCTCAATCAAACTTGCAAGCTCGGCCCGCGCAGCATCTATCTCTTTGCGGGGAACCGTCCCCTCCAGCGACTCCAGCCGCTGCACACGTTGGGCGGCAATTGTTCGGTTCGTGCGTAGTTCTGCGAGTTGTGATCGCTGTGATGCTTCAGCGTATGGGTCCGCGTGATGCCGGACGAAGGCGAGCACGTCGCCGCGCCTGACCGATTGGCCCGCCACAAGCAGGCCCCTGGTCCCTGCCTCAATCCGGCCGCCATGCGTCGCCTGTACCCGACCCCCTGCGGCCGGATCGGCGATGACTCTTCCCGATAATTCAATGGTTGAATTTGCCTCGCTCTCTGGCGCCAACTGTGTGCGAATGGCCATGCGACGTTGTGCCAACTTTGGAACATTGACGCTGCCATCTGGCAGGCGCGCGAGGCCGGATGTGGGATTTGCAGCCGGCGCGTCAAGATGTTCGCCATTGGGACCGTGCGCACCGGGGCCGGCAATCACAACGCCGGCAGTGATCAGCAGCAGTGCGCAAGCGGAAAATGTTGAACGCGATAACCGGCAGATAAAAACTTGAATTTGGTTGGTGTTCATTAACGGCTCCCGGCGTAAGGTCGTGATGCATTGCGTTTCATCCGACTGCGAAAAAATAGTCCGCCGACAATCAGTAGCGCAAAAGCGACAGCGCCAATGCCAATCGCAGCCCATCGCGACATGCCAAAGTAGGTCTGCCCATGTGAATGCGACTGTTCCTCTAGCGCGGCAGAGACGGTGAGCGTGCCGTCGAGCAAATCACTTTCATCGCCGGCGACCACCGTGAAAACGAGCGGGTGTGCACCGGGCTTGGAAATGGCTGTGAGAAATGCCGCGTCGTCAATCGCGTAGTCGCCAACGTCGGGGTGAAATTTGGCCGACGCTTTCAGCGCGCCGAACTCCACTTCCACTTTGGCGTTAAGTAGCGGGGCGTTGGTCGCGAATCGGTCAATCAAAATGGAAAATTTGCCGCCGCCAAGCGTACCGACGAGCTCGAAAAGGTCGGTCTTGGCTTCGACGCGCGGCGCGGCACCAACCGCACCCGCGCCAGCAGCCGGGGCATCCAGGTGCTGACCATCGGGGCCATGTGCGCCGGGCCCCGCAAGCACTGCCAGCGGTGAGACGCATAACGCATTTAATGCCAGCGCCGCAATCCATTTTGCGATGGTCATTCGACGCAGTGGCGCGAACTGGGCGGATGTATTCACAGACTTCATGGCAGTTCTCCAATGGCTTGTTTTAAGCCGGCAGCGGCGAGGCCCGCGGCAGCTTCTTGTTTTGCGCGGCTCGCGACCGCCTGTATTGCGGCTGACTTCGCGCGGAGCAAATCGCCCAAGGGTGATTCGCCCAGCTTGAACGACTTTTCGATCAGATCGGCACGCTCTGTCAGGCGTTGCGCGCGCAGCTGTTCCGCCGCCAGCCCGCGCTGGGCAAGCACCAATGCGAGCTTCGCATTCGTCACCTCGGCAGCGAGTCGCTCGTGCTCACGCAGATTGTGTAGCTCGGCTGTCGCGCGATTGGACTGGGCCTCGGCGAATTGCGTCAAGCCACGCGCGGATGCGCCGAGCGGAATCCGAATGCCGACGCCGATGCTGCGCTGGGCGGGGATGCCGGTTGCAGGCGTGTCCTCCCGGAATTTCAGCGAAAACTCCGGTGCGTCCCATCTGGAATTCGCCGCAACATCAGCTTGTCGCTTTGCGCGGTCGTGGGAAAACGCGGCCAACTCCGCATCGGGGTGCGAACCCGCTACCTCTACCCCAGTCGGCACCGATTCGTTTGGATCGGGCAACGCGTCGAGTCCCGTTAACAGCTTCCATCGATTCAACGCGGCGTTTAATCGGACTTGTGCATCCAACACAGCGGTTGCCGCGCCCAGCGCCTCGGCCTCCGCTGCAAGCCAATCCGACCGCGCAAGATCACCCGCACCAACGCGCCGCAAAACGTCCGCCGCAAGTTGTTTTAAATAGGCAGCTTGATCCTCTGTGATGCCGAGCCCGGCGCGAGCCGCAGCGATGGTCCACGCCGCTTCTCGAACTTCACCCGCCAAACGCAGGCGGCTGCTCGCCATGACGGCATCAGCGAGACGCAGACCAATCTCTGACGAAGCCATGCGCGCACTGCGCTGGCCCGGCAGCCAAACTGGCACGCCAACACCAACCTCATTTTCGCGACTACCGGTTGCGCCATGCCAGCGGTCGGTACGCTGAGAAAACTCGAGCGAAGGTGGACCAGCCAACAAGTTTGTTGAAATGCCCTGCTCCGCCTTTGAGCGCGCCGCAAAGCCTTCGGCCTCGCCGCGCTCGACTGCACGCCGCCAGGCAGCATCAAAGGCCTGACGCACCGAAACCAACTTCGCAGGCGACCCATTGGGAACTGCCGCGGCTTGAGCAAACAATTGCGCCGGTGCAGGCAACGGCTGGCCGGCGGCACCGAAGGGTACGCCGCCGGCGACGCAAAGAAAAATGAATACGGACTTGGTTTTCAATATGGCCTCAACACATACAGGTCTTCCCGGCGCAAAACCAGCGCGGGCGGGAAAAAACGCTACTTGGAAAGCTGCGGCAGCATGAACCGCAGCGCCTGGGCAAGCCAGGCACTAGCGCGGAGGTCGCCTTATCCCTTGGAGAAAAGGATCTGAATGGCAAATCACAATTGCGACTTGTACTTCGCAACGTTGCGCGACCGGGGTAATTTGGACGGGCTCGGCCAAAACAAACGGGGCATGGTGGCAGCTGTCGGCAGCGAGATGGCAGGTTGACTCGATTGACGAATCTTTGTGGACCTTGTTCTGATCGTCGTGGTGGTGCATCTCTGATTTCCAATGCAATAACGCGTGCTCAACCTCATCGGTCGCGTCCGACACAAGCACCTGTCCGGCAAAGGCGAAGCTTTGCCAAGACATGGCGATGATCATCAAAATCGAAATTAAGCGATGACGCATTTGAACATTGTGCCGGTCGGTTTCTCTTAATCCACGCAAGGTTTTTCGACTGCCGGTATGAATGTCAGACCAATCAGGCAGGCTTGCGTTCATACATGCAAGCTGCCAGGCCCGCGTGGTCGCCGGTAATACTGCCCAACAAACGCACTACTCTACGACATTGCAGCCAGGGTCACTTTACCGCAAACCTAACCGTGAGCGGCTTCTTGCCTGCCAGCGTCACAACGGCGACGACCTTGGCACCGGATTCCAGTTTCAGTCCCGGTACAACAATGCGATTCTCACCGCCAGACTTTATTTCGCCCTCGGTCTTCTTGCCGCCGGCCAAAACCGTCAATTTACCGGAAACGCCGGTTGTCGACAGTGGTTTTCCATGATCTTCCACATAAATCAGTGCGCCATCCGCCGCGGAAACGAGTTCGAACTCCAAATCTCCCGCTGTCGACATGACACCACCGCTCTTTGCCTTTGACGTATTGTGCGCAACGGCATCAACACACGAAAATGTCGTGAATATCAACAAAAATGCAAATAAAAAACTCTTCATCATCATCTTCTCCAAAAAAGTGCGCACTTATATTGGGCAGCGCAGTAAAAAGCCCGTGGTAACAAATTACCGGAGAACGCGGGGACATTGGGCTGCATACACACATCGTGCCTTGCTTAATGCAATCCCATGCTCTTCCCCCCAACCCCGACAACCAAAACGTTTCATTTGCGACAGAACACCCAACAGAAAAATCGACCAGACAGCCAGTATGCCAATAAATTCTTCGCTGATCACCAATGGCGGGTTAGCGCCACAATCTCCAGCACACATCAACCTTTGAACTTGCTCCGATTTACTGTTAACGGCAAGTTTTTTAGAGGCACAGCGGTGGCGAGTGAATCGGAAATTGTGGCGTTCACCGACTTCTTTTTACGAACGGTCACATACATTTGCCAGGTCGATAATTCAGCATCCAGCTGTCAGTATGACGACAGTCGACCCACCCCAAACAGCGCATGGTGAGTGGGTTGCCCACCATGCACACGGGGTTTTACCAGCGATATCCAACACGAATATGCCAGCGACGACCAAACAAATCATATGTCATCGTATCCGTATTTCCGTCTGTATAACTTGCGACGAATGGCGGCTTCTTATCAAACAGGTTGTTCACACCCGCCGAAATGTCGAGCGATTTGTTAACCGCATATTTCACCTGTAGGTTGTGGTACTGGATGCTGGGCACTTTGTACCCTATCGCCGTCGGTGCGGCGTTGAGATCCGTTGCATCGCCAATGTATTGAATGCCGTAGGTGCCAGACCAAGCGCCTTTTGCCATTTTGAGAGAGGTCAACCCGCGCCACTCTGAGTAGGTACCACGACCACCCGTCGTCTTGCCGGTATAGACAATGACAGCCGCACCGGGAAATGGTGTGAGTTCATATTTTGAGAGTTTCGATACATCAGCGCTGATGGTTGACGCAATTCCGGCGATTTTGAAATCGTACAGAACACCGAGATCAATGCCGGACAAACGTTCACTTGCGGCGTTTACCGGTTGCGCAGAAAGGAAGGTGATTTCGCCGGTGGTTGAATTGCGCGTGAAGTTAGCGGCGTTACAGAATATGTGCGAAAGACTTGGCGAGTTGTAGCAAACCGACAGTTTGGTCGACCCCGGCACACTTTGGATGGCGTTGTTGATCTTGATGCTGTAGTAGTCAACCGTCACCGTCAGCGATTTTGTTGGCGACAAGACCAAACCAATCGTCATGGTTTTAGCATCCTCAGGCGTCAGTCTTGGGTTGCCCCCGATCGTTGTCAGTACCGTATTGCCAAGCTGTCGGTATCCGGTTGGCACACCTGCCGCACGACAATTTTGCGCAACCACACTGGTGGCGGGCAAAGTACTCCAGTTACTGCATGGATCAGAAGTTGTCAAATTACCCTGCGATATGCCGCCGAACAATTCAGGAACGCTCGGCACGCGAAACGCCGACGAGTAGTTCGAACGGACTTTCATGCTTGGCACGACCTGCCAGTCAAGACCGACCTTGTAGGTGCTCTTTGAGCCGAATAGGTCGTAGTCAGAGTAGCGGCCTGCAACATTCAGGTTGAGTGCGTCGACCAGCGGCATACGCGCAAGAAGTGGCACCGCAAACTCTGCGAACAGCTCGCGCGCGGTGTAACCGCCGTCAATTGGATCCTGCCGGTTGGCGTTTGCGGCACCGGACACGATGAGCGCGTCGGGATTGCGCCAACCACGCTCCTTGCGGACTTCGAGGCCCGCGGCAAAGCCCACCGACCCCGCCGGCAAGTCGTAAATCTGGCCGGTGATGTTTGCCGTGACCGCTTTTTGGTCATTGCCACCACGGTCCTGGGTGGTGTTCATGATGTACCTCAGAACGTCCGGCGTCACATTACCGTTACCCAGATAATTTGCACACGGAATCGCTGCGCCGGGTGTGGTGCTGCAGCGGGTTCGGTCAAGCGTGAGGTCCACACGATCCAGATTGGCGATATTCGTCCCCGCGTCAATGCCGCTGTTGCGGCCCCAATTCACCGCAGCGGACCAATCCCACGTTTTCCACATACTTCCCTTCAGGCCTGCCAGGACTCGGAACGTGTCAGTCTCCTGAAAAAATATCCTTGCGCCCGCCTCATTGATCCGCCGACGCTCAAGGGTCAACGTTTGGCCGGTAGGGTTTGTTGGATGCGTTGCCGCCAGCACAATTGCGCGTGTTGCACCAAGCGTTGCAGGCGTGGCCAGCTGGTTGGATTCCCGATGGTTATAGATCATCTCGGTAAATAGCTGGATATCGGCATTGAGATTTAGCGTACCGAATGTGCTGAGGCCCAGACGTTTAATCGGATTGACAGCATTCAACGATACGGTACTGTTGTAGTTATCTCTGAGTTCAGAATAAGGCTGGAAGCTGCTACCACCACCCACCACATTGCTAAAGTTGATACGCGTACCGTCGGCGAGACGCGCGCGACCGCCGAGCGTGGAGGAGTTATTGACACACACAAGTTGCCCGCTACGCTCACCAAGATCACATGCTACGCGGCTGGACATGCTGACCGGCCCGCTGTTTGCATAACTAATCGACGTCATCATTGACCCCCTATCGCCTTGCAAACCCCGCGTAAGGTCGACGCTGCTTTCGTCGCCGTCGCCACGTGTTGTCTGGCCATATCGCCCAACAAGGTCGCCGCCGTTGAGCATCGTCTTGGTGATGATATTGACCACGCCGGCAACCGCATCCGCACCATAAATTGATGACGCACCGTCTTTCAACACCTCAATTCGCTCGATCAGCCCGACCGGGATCATGTTCAGATCGACGGAACTGTTTGCGCCCGTGCCGCCGTTAACGACGCGTCTGCCATTCAGCAACACCACTGTTCGGTTGATGCCGAGGCCACGCAGGTTCACCTGCGCGGTACCCCAGCCGCGAGCGG
The DNA here is from genome assembly GCA_031431435.1 of Burkholderiales bacterium. GTDB lineage: Bacteria > Pseudomonadota > Gammaproteobacteria > Burkholderiales > Usitatibacteraceae > UKL13-2. Next base: position 12,095 of record JANPDI010000002.1, on the reverse strand, counting down.
TCCAGTAAGCGGCGGTTTGGCTACCACCAAAACCCGCCGATGCCGGCAATCGTTGCAACAGTGTCTCGACAGAAACGGCGCCAGAGCGTTCAATCTCCTCGCGATCAAGAACCGTCACTGGCCCGATGCCTGCGATTTGCTCTCGATTCAAATTAATGCGACTGCCGGTCACCTGCAATTTTTCGGGAGCGGCCTTGGCCGACTCCGGCGCTGGTTGTGCGGAAACGTTGCTGAAGGCGATAAACGCACCGGCAGCGACGACTAAATTTCTATGAATTTTGGAAGCCATGATCTTTTGAACCCCCTAGCTAAAATGACCCGCTCTTTCGTTCAGCCGAGCGACTTGGCTGTCGTTATTCGATTGCAATTACGGTTGATTGACCTGACGCAGTTGAAGCGCATATCGCCGAACTGCATTGCGGGCGGTATGTTTGATATTCATTTCAGTTTACTTTCATATGACTCAGGTGCATAAAGTGGCAGTTCACGCGTCAAGCCATCAAGGATCCAGAGCGGCGGCAGATCCGGAAACGCACTTAGAATTTCCGAAAGCGAACCGCTGCATACGAGGTTTGTTGCAATCGCGATGTCGGGCGAAATATAACGGTCTTGTGGCATGGCGGGAACGCGCAACCGAAGGAGTGCATGCGCCCTTTCGAGCGCCGCTGAACTTTTTAACGGTCGAAGAAATTCGATTGCCTGTGCCGCGGCCAACAACTCAATGCCCAAAATGTGTGCCGTATTTGAAATCATGGCCTGTAAGCGTCGCGCCGCGAACGTTGCCATCGACACGTGGTCCTCCTGATTGGCGCTGGTCGGAAGGCTGTCAACGCTGGCCGGATGTGCGAGCGACTTGTTTTCCGAGGCGAGCGAAGCTGCCGTGACGTGCGCAATCATGAAGCCGCTGTTTAAGCCCGGATCGCCCGTCAAAAACGGGGGCAAGCGCGAAACACCGCTGTCAATAAGCATCGCAATGCGCCTTTCGGCAATGGCCCCGACTTCGGCGATGGCAAGCGCCATTCCGTCGGCGGCAAGTGCAACGGGTTCGGCGTGAAAGTTGCCCCCGGAAACAACCACGCCGTCCTCGGCAAAGACCAGCGGGTTATCCGTCACCGCATTCGCTTCGCGTAATAGAACTGCTGCGACATGCCGTAGCTGATCAAGACAAGCACCAATGACCTGCGGCTGGCAACGCAGGCAATAGGGATCTTGTACCCGGTCATCGTCACGCAGGTGGGACTCCCGAATTTGGCTTCCTTTGAGAAGAGCGCGGTAGTATTCAGCAACATCAATTTGGCCAAGGTGCCCGCGCAAAGCGTGGATGCGCGGATCAAAGGGTCCATCGCTGCCACGCGCGGCATCGACTGTCAGCGCACCAATGACCAATGCCGATTCAAGCACAGGCTCAAAGGCGAACAGCGCATGCAATGCCAACGCTGTCGAAGTTTGGGTGCCATTAATCAATGCCAATCCCTCTTTGGCACCAAGCGTTAGCGGCGCAATCCCAGCGCGCTCAAGCGCGCTCAACGCAGGCACACGCTCACCATCCACCAGCATTTCACCTTCACCGATCAAGGCAAGGGTCATATGCGCCAACGGCGCAAGGTCACCCGATGCCCCGACAGATCCTTGCGAGGGGACATACGGAACAATACCGGCGTTGTGCACCGCCAACAGCGTATCGATGACAACCTCGCGCACGCCGGAAAAGCCTCGGGCAAGACCAGCCGCTTTGAGCGCCAACATTAGGCGAACAACATCGGCAGAAAGTGGTTCACCTACGCCAACACTGTGCGAGCGAATTAAATTCAGCTGGAGTGTGGCAAGTTGTGTCTTGCTGATTCGCTGGTCTGCAAGCTTGCCAAATCCGGTGTTAATGCCGTAGATCGGCACATCTCCGTCGGCCGCGCGCTGGACTACCTGTGCACTCTCGCGAATCCGCCCCCGCGCCGTGTCGTCCAGCGCCAGCGTCACGCCGCCGGCGTGTATTGCCTGCAGGAGCTCAAGTGTGAGACGCCCTGGCGAGAGTCGCATCTTATCGACCCAACATTGGCATGTTCATTCCTTGTTCACGGGCGCACTCGATGGCAGCTGCATAGCCCGCATCAGCATGGCGCATCACCCCCGTCGCCGGGTCATTCCATAACACGCGCTCAATTCTCTTCGCCGCCGCGTCTGTGCCGTCACAAACAATGACCACGCCGGCGTGCTGGGAGTAACCCATTCCGACTCCGCCGCCATGGTGGAGCGAGACCCAAGTCGCCCCGCCCGCAGTGTTGAGCAAGGCATTTAGTAGCGGCCAATCCGAGACGGCATCACTGCCATCACGCATCGCTTCGGTTTCGCGATTTGGCGATGCAACAGAACCGCTATCAAGATGGTCACGACCAATCACGATGGGTGCGGACAACTCCCCGCTCTTGACCATCTCGTTGAACGCCAGCCCCGCCAAATGCCGTTCTCCCAAGCCAATCCAACAAATGCGTGCCGGTAGCCCTTGGAAAGCGATCCGCTCAGACGCAAAATCAAGCCAGCGATGCAAATGTTTGTCCTCCGGAAACAGCGTCTTCATGCGCGCATCCGTCTTGCGGATATCTTCCGGGTCGCCGCTCAGCGCCACCCACCGAAACGGTCCTTTGCCGCGACAAAACAGTGGGCGAATGTATGCCGGTACGAAGCCCGGAAAATCAAACGCATTTTTGACGCCCTGATCAAACGCGACTTGGCGAATGTTGTTACCGTAGTCGACCGTCGGCACGCCCATCGCCTGAAAATCCAGCATTGCCTTCACGTGGACCGCACAACTTCTGGCAGCAGCGTCACGCACGGCTGAATGTTGCCGGGTATCTGCCTGTGCTGCGCGCCAACTCTCGACGCTCCAGCCAGCTGGTAAATAACCATTGATCAAATCGTGCGCCGACGTTTGATCGGTAACAAAGTCCGGGCAAAGTCCACCGCGTCGCGCCCGTCTCACCAATTCCGGCAGAATGTCGGCGGCATTGCCGAGCAATCCAATTGAAACCGCCCGCTTTTCGTCTTTGTAGCGCGCCAACCTCGCCAGCGCATCGTCAAGGTTTTCTGCCTGCTCGTATAGATAGCGCGTCTTGAGGCGAAAATCGATTCGGGATTGCTGGCATTCGATATTGAGTGACGAAGCTCCCGCAAAACTTGCCGCCAGAGGTTGCGCGCCGCCCATCCCCCCCAAACCTGCCGTTAATATCCAGCGTCCAGCAAGGTCGCCGCCAAAGTGTTGCCGGCCGGCTTCAACAAACGTTTCGTAAGTACCCTGCACAATTCCTTGGCTGCCAATATAGATCCACGAGCCGGCGGTCATTTGGCCGTACATCATCAGGCCCTTGCGGTCCAACTCATGGAAGTGTTCCCAGGTCGCCCACTTTGGAACCAGGTTTGAATTTGCAATCAATACGCGCGGCGCGTCGACGTGTGTTCGAAACACGCCCACCGGTTTGCCTGACTGGACCAGCAGGGTTTCGTCCTCCTTCAGCGCCTCAAGGCTATGCATGATGCCCTCGAAGCAAGCCCAATCCCGCGCCGCCTTTCCGATCCCGCCATAGACAACCAGCGCCTCGGGATTTTCAGCAACCTCAGGATCGAGATTGTTTTGAAACATTCGGTAGGCAGCCTCGATCAGCCAATTGGCACACGTCAACGTTGCTCCTCGCGGCGCGCGGACGACTCTCGGTTTCGCGATACGCTTTGATGCTGACAAATCGGACATTTGAGCCTTTGGTAAAAGCTGGTCGATCGACTTAACTAAACTTGACTGTACTTGACGATACAAGTAAATGCAACTAGTATTCTTGCATGACGCAAATTGATGACCACGTGTCGGCCACTTCGCTCCCGCTGGCACAGTACGCACGAATCAAACAATTCCTTAAGGTGGGGCTTGCCAACGAGGTGTGGCTGCCGGGCGCGCTCATGCCGTCGGAAACCGAACTTGCCGCACAATTTGGCGTGAGCCGCGTAACGGTCACCCGCGCGCTGCGTGAGCTGCAATCGGACGGACTCGTCAATCGCTTGCAGGGTGTGGGCACGTTCGCGGCACACTTGTTTCGCGTATCGTCCAGCCTCACCATTCGGGATCTGCATGCGGAAATCATCGGACGAGGGCACCGGCACCACGCCGAAGTGCATATCGCCAAGCGCGAGCGCGCGAACCCCGCCGTTGCGGCCAAACTGGGATTATCCGTCGGTGAATCTGTATTTCACACCATGATTGTTCATTTTGAGAACAACGTACCGCTGCAATGTGAGGATCGTTTTGTGAATCCCGCGTGCGCCCCCGAATATCTCAGTGTGGACTTCACCCAAATCACCCCGACGCATTATCTGCTGCAGGTTGCCCCCCTGTGGGAAGCGCAGTATTCAATTGAAGCAAGCGCACCGACGGCTCAGGAAGCAAGGTTGCTCAATATCCGACCAAGCGATCCTTGCCTGGTAATTTCACGCGGAACAGAACGCGGGGGTGTTGCAATCACTCACGCGCGGCTCGTACACCCGGGATCGCGTTATATGTTGAACGGAAAATTTAAACCCTAGTTGAATCGAAACAGCAGTAAATTGCGCAATCAGCAAATACGCCGACAAGTAAATATTGACGGATCAAGCCAGCAGGTGAATACCAAGTCATTGTTCGAGCAAATGAAGTTAGTGCCCCTTAAAAGACGCCCACTAAATTGACAAAAGGAACTGAACATGAACATCGCCACCGCTTTAACTGCCGCAGTCTTCGCTCTGTCAACCGCCGCCATCGCCGCGGAAAAGACCGCCCCGGCCAGTCCCGCGACCAGCCAAAAATCCGCGCCAAAGACAAAGCCGAAAATCCTTGATAAACATGTCATCGCCGCCACACCGGTTTCCCCCGAGCGCATTCAACTGGCGACAAATGTAACAATCGTGCCAAACATGCTTGACCCCGCCAAACGGGTCGGCGTACTGACCCACGAGGGTGTTTTCGGGCCACTGCTGTATGCCGAAAAAATGCGCGCGTTCTTTATTGAACTGAAGGCTGGCATGTTCCTGGAGGAACATCCCCATGATTCCGAGAGTCTCATATACACGATTAGCGGCAAGTGGGTGCTGGTTAGCGAGAACAAACGCCAGGTGATGGAAACCGGCTCGGTGTTTCATTTCGGATCGCATATGCCCACCGGCTGGGAAGCCCCTTTTGCCGGCGGTGCGCTTTTGTATGTCGTTAAAACCAAGAAACCCGACGACGGCTACAAGAAGTTCATAGCCGGTATAACCAAAATGCAAGGGGACGTCGATAAGCAACGCAAGGAGGGCGTGCCGTTCTACTTCAACGCGCTCAGAGCCGATCATCCGGCAGTTGTGTTTGCGAAAAGTGTCAATCCGGATTTTGATGCGGTCGTAAAAAATATCCCTTACTGATCCGCCATGAAGACACCTGTCTGTTTCTGCGCGACGCTGCTTTTCGCCAGCAGCCTTTATGCGCAAACGGGAGGAGGCGGCAGCCTCCCGCCGGGCGATCCACCTGTCAGGTGGAAAGCACTCCCCACACTTGACCTGGCCGATTTCAACAAGGACCTGGTTGCGGGCAAACCGACGATGGATGTTGGGATATACATCCCGTCGAATTTTGATCCCACATTCAACAAGCTGACCCCCGAAAGCATGCTGGATGGCGTCAGAGCGGCCAAAGAAATCTTCAAGCCTGCAGGCGTTCAGATCAAACTTTTGTTTGCAAAAACAGGGGAAATCAACCCCAAGTACCTGTCGATTCAGTCGAACGAGGTGCCCGGAGTGCCCGAGACCGAGTACGCAAACACTTACGAACACCTGAGGCGTCACCCGGCAGTGCCAACGGCGCAAGCAAAGGCGGCATTCCAAAGTATGGTGGAGCCACACAAGGACAACACACGAACCATTTACCTTATCGCCCTGCAGGACGTCTTCTATCCGTTCACTGAAGTCGCAAGTGGTCGCAACTGGATCGTAAAATCCGTGAGAACAGGCGGACTTTCGTTCCCGGGTTACTCGTATAGCGGCACGATGCCGCCTTCGCTTAGGGGCGTCATTACCATTTGCAATTTGTCGGGCCCAATGCGTTCCCGCCGAACCATCGCGCATGAACTCGGGCACAAGGTGATGAACGTCAGCCATGAGTACATAGGCACTGATCCCGGCTTCGAAGTCTTCGCCGAAGGGGGCCTGATGTTATACGGCAAGGGGGAGGACATTCCCGCCGGCCAAAGTGGCCGATGGCATCTCGAGCGCCTGCATTTATCACCATTCCTCTATCGTCTCAAGCCGGATGGCACCAAACTCTGGAACGAGGACTATAAAGAAGGCGGACACTATTACGATCCGCTGTATGGCGACAAGGCTGTTAAATTCGTCGGCAAACCAAAGATCGATGAAAGTTGGTAGGCGCCTTCAGCCGCCCGGTTAGCAGGTTAGGCCCCCTTTGAGCACGCCATCCGATTACATGCTGGTTCGCGCACGTGATGTCGTTCCGCAGCTTTGGCTGAATGGCGGAGGGGAAACACGCACACTCCTATCAACACCGGCCGATGGAGATTGGACGTTAAGAATCAGCCTTGCATGCATCGAGAAAAATGGGCCCTTCTCTGTTTTTCCGGGCGCGGAAAGGTGGTTTGCGGTTGTAGAGGGCGCCGGCGTGCGCCTGGGATTTCCCAACAGGGAAGCGTTGGTTAGTCTGGGCGATCCACCGATTCGTTTTGACGGCCGAGATGCGCCAGATTGCCACTTGGTCGACGGTCCGACGCAGGATCTTAACCTTATGATTCGCCGCGGCATCGGCGCCATGCATCTCGCTGAGCCCGGCAGAAGTTGGCAGGGGCAGTTTGCCGAGCGTGGTTTTTTCGCCACCTCTGCTGGGCGCTTTTGCCGCGGCGCCGTCAACGAGGCGGGCCATCGGTCAAACAATAATTCGCTAACGATGGAGCCGTTTTCGCTTTTGTGGAATGTCGGCGCAGGTGAATGTTGGTTTGAGCCAGACGGCGGCCGCAACGCAGGATTTTGGTTGGGATATTCGAGTTGAACGGCCACGTCACGGATCTCGTACTCTGGCGGAGCAAAAGTATCGCCACACTTGCCGCAGGTCGCGCCTGGGGGTTGATCAACGCCGGCGCGATATTGACTGCAGGTGATCAAATCAAGTGGGTCGGCGCGGCAACCGAGATACCGCAAGAGCTGGCCAAGCTCATCATTGCAGAGCACGATTTTGGCGATTCGCTGATCACCCCCGGTCTGGTCGATTGTCATACCCACTTGGTTTACGGTGGCCACCGCGCGGCAGAATTCGAGCAACGCCTCAACGGTGTGAGTTACGAGGAAATCGCCCGAAACGGCGGCGGCATTCAATCCACGGTCATGGCAACCCGCAACACAAGCGATAACGAACTTTTCAGATTGACACGTCGGCGCACCGCGTTACTGATGGCCGAGGGCGTCACAACAGTTGAGATCAAATCTGGCTATGGTTTGACATTAGAAGACGAGCGAAGATGTCTCGCGATCGGTCGCAGGCTGAGTGCCGAACTGCCCGTATCAGTGAAAACGACCTACCTTGCCGCTCACGCGGTTCCGATTGAGTTTTCAGGACGAGCAGATGACTATGTCGAGGCAGTTTGCGCGTGGTTACGCGTTTTGGCGGGAGAGGGTTTGGTTGATGCCGTTGATGTCTTTTGCGAAAACATTGCCTTCAGTATTAAGCAAACCCGAAGAGTCTTTGAAGTCGCACGATTGCTGGGCATCCCGGTCAAAGCACACTCGGAACAACTGAGCCATCAAGCAAGCGCCCAACTCGCCGCAGAATTTGGCGCCCTGTCTTGCGACCACTTGGAATATCTTTCGGCCGAAGGCGTGCGGGCAATGCGCGACGCGGGAACGGTCGCCGTCCTACTTCCCGGCGCATATTACTTCCTGCGCGAAACACAATTGCCACCGATTGCGGAACTTCGCATGCAGGGCGTGCCGATTGCGCTCGCGACTGATCACAACCCTGGCACGTCGCCGATCCTGTCGCTACTGCTCATGATGAACATGGCTTGTACGCTATTCCGGCTGACACCCGAAGAAGCGCTGCGCGGCGTAACGGTGAACGGCGCGCGTGCGCTTGGGCTACACGACCGCGGCCAGATCGCGGCAGGCCTGCGTGCCGACTTCGCCGTATGGAATGTTCCGCACCCCAACGAACTCGCCTACTGGGTTGGGTGCAATCCATGCCACGCTGTTATTTTTGGCGGGAGGTTGCGAGACTAATGGCAAATTCCCCCTACCACCTCGCAACCGGGACCTCACCCGTGCTCATCAGCTTTCCGCATGTTGGCACCGACATTCCGGTAGACCTACGGGAAAGGCTCGTGCCGCGTGCGCTAGACCTTGAAGATACCGATTGGTACGTCGATCAGCTCTACGACTTTGCGACCGGGATGCGTGCGGGTCTGCTGGTCGCTAACTATTCGCGATACGTGATTGACCTGAATCGACCGCCGGACAACACGCCGATGTATGGCGGAAGCAACAACACGGCACTATGTCCGACCACTTTTTTCAGCGGGGAGCCGCTATACAAAATAGGAAATTTGCCGAGCGCATCAGAAATTGAGTTGCGCCGAGAGGCGTATTGGGAGCCTTATCACAATGCGCTTCAAGACGAAATTGAACGCATTAAGGCTACCTATGGTTATGCGATCCTGTTTGATGCACACAGCATCAAGTCACAAGTGCCATGGTTATTTGAAGGTCGGCTCCCGGATCTAAATCTGGGGACTGCAAAAGGCACAAGTTGCGCCAGCAGTCTGCGGGCAACCCTAATTACCGCCCTCAACTCGCAGACACATTTCAGCCACGTGACAGACGGTCGCTTTTCAGGTGGCTATATCACCAGGAAATACGGGCGGCCAAGTCGTGACGTGCATACTATCCAATTGGAAATGGCGTGGGGCTGCTATATGAGAGAAGAGCCGCCCTATGTGATTAATCCGCAGCGTGCGGCGACGCTGCAAGCGGTTCTCAAAAACTTAATTGATGCGCTACTAACATGGAAACCCCAATGAATGATCGGCGCTTTTGGGCGCCGTTCGCCTGGTTCGGTGGGCGGTGGCGAAAAAACGTCTATCTTGCGGCAGACGAAAATGGATTTTGGACTGAAATTGCCGTCGATATCTTGCCGATTCCCCCAAATACAACCGCGCTCGCGGGCCCAATACTGCCAGGCCTCATAAACGCCCACAGCCACGCCTTCCAACGCGCGTTCGCCGGACTATCTGAACGTCGCGTCTCAACCGAAGATGATTTTTGGTCTTGGCGTGATCGAATGTACAGCGTGGCAAACCGGATCACCGCCATCCAGATGCAGACTATCGCCGCGCAGTTGTACATCGAACTATTGAAGGGTGGCTACACGCACGTTTGCGAGTTTCACTATTTGCATCATGATGAGAACGCCAAGCCGTATTCAAGCCAGTACGAATTGGCATGGAATATCGCCAAGGCCGCGACTGGCGTTGGCATCGGCGTAACAATCCTGCCCGCCTTATACGAACGTGCGGGATTCAACCAGTCGAGCGCCGACATTTCGCAGAAGCGATTCTTGACCTCGCCAAAATTCATTTGCGGCCTATACAAAGAAATCGCCAACGCCGGCCTAAAGTTCGTCAATTCCGGCGTCGCAATTCACTCATTACGCGCTGCTTCAATTTCATCCATTACAGAGTTGCTACGACTTGTCGATTCGGAAAATATTCCCATTCACATTCACATTGCCGAGCAATCCAAAGAAGTAACGGACTGTGTTGCGGCAACCGGGGTGCGTCCAATCGAATATCTATGTCGTGATATACGCCCAGATGCTCGCTGGCAGCTGATTCATGCGATACATGCAACTCAAAACGAAATCGAGTCTGTCGCTTCTAGCGGTGCTGGTGTTGTCATTTGCCCTAGTACCGAGGCAAATTTAGGCGATGGACTGTTGGGATTGTCGAATTGGCTTGATGCTGGCGTATCCATTGCAATTGGCTCGGACAGTCACGTATGCCGAAACTGGCCGGAAGAATTGCGCTGGCTCGAGTATGGCCAGCGCCTGCAATTGCAGAAGCGGAATATTTCTTCGTCACCTCAGGCAAACCAGCCATCATCTGCTGCTCGTCTTTTTAATGCGGCATTGAGCAGCGGCGGTGTCGCTGCAGGTATACCGAAATGGGGCATTGAAATTGGCGCGCGGGCTGATTTTCTGGTCATCAATACCCAAAGCTCAAGCTTGTTAGGAATTCCAGCGCCGTTTGTGCTTGACGCGATCGTCTTTTCAGCCAATGAGCAGACAATCGACGAGGTTTATGTGGCCGGCGCACCGATCATCGTAAACGGTCACCATTCGCAAGAAAATGAGATCGCCCGGAAATTCACTGGCGTTATGCATACGCTTTGGCAGCAACTAGATTCAGATCGTTGACTTCACGACAAAGCACTGTCTTGACGTTTTTTACCCTGATTCAACCCATGGCGACTCGAACATCCCGAATCAAGCCAACGACAAGCTGCGGATCAGCCTTCCGCTGCCTCCACTTCTCGAATAATGAAGGATCGCAGCCTGCACTTGCGAAGGTTATTCGTGGGGATTTTTGGCGGGCCAGGAATGGGGCATGGGCCGCCAAAAACGGCTTACTCACGTAAGCCGTTGATTTTATTGGTGCCCGAAATAGGAGTCGAACCTACGACCTTCGCATTACGAATGCGCTGCTCTACCAACTGAGCTATTCGGGCGCGTGATTTTCACGTCAGCCCGACATTTTAGCAGCATCCTCAATTCGACTCCACCCCCGCCTTTGTCCGCGTCACTGATCGGTGTTGGTCGACTTATACGTTCTCGTCCGCACATTAGAGATCTTCGGGTTGACTTTGGTCACACCGATAGTCGCCGTAGTCGCACCAGTCGGATCCGGCGCTCCAATTAAAACAGCGGTCGGAATCCCGTCAACGGGCACCACACCAATTACCGGCGAAGGCGGCAGCCCCCCACCGGGGAACACTGTTGAACGTCGACCACCACACGCATCTCCGTTGGTTCCGGCAATGGCACCAGAGCCATTAAACAGGTTCACGAGATAACCCCGCGCTTCACCCAGTGCATTGCTACAAGACGAGGCTGAGACTGGTATGGGTCGGTTTGTACTAAACGTCACTTGCCCTGCCGCGATTAATGCAGACGTCACGCCCTGCTCACCAACACCATTCTCATTTAGGCTAAAGAACCAACCATTCTTAGAGCTATCTGACAGCAGCGATGTAGATGAACAAGTTGCCGCTGATGACGTCGTTGAGTCAATGAAAGTAGAACCATCCATATCAACCGACCCGGAGTTGACCGTCAAATCATCTTTGTAAACGTAGGCACGATTGACGACTGGGGCCGTGTATGGATAGTTCTCAATCAGTGGCCGTTCGCGATCGCCCGACACCATCGCAACGTACACGCTGTTCGCCGTTGGGAACACGCTTGGTTGGAACAAAAACTTACGACTGCGACCGTTTGTATAGCCGACTCTGCGGAACTTCCAGTTCGCCGCTGTCAATGACACCAACGTCCCCGGACCGTCGACAAAATCAAATCGGTAAACGTTTCCGCCCGTATCCAGCGCGTAGCCAAAATCGACAAACCCGTCGTTGTCCACGTCGATCATTGCGACGTCAGCAGCGACACTGCTTGTTGTCGTAAATGACCGCAGGATATCTCCCGTGTCCGCGTTGATGACGTATATGACTTTACCCTTGCCAGATCCGCAAGCCTTTGTTGTCGAATCGGCATCTTCGCAGTTGTCGTACCCCCCACCCACCACAATCACGGGTATCGTGGTGGAGAAACCTTTTACATAGGCGAGATTGGGTGTTGACCAGGTTTGACCAATCGCGGAATAGCTAGACCCACCGGTGGTACAGCCCGTGTCGTCGGTCAAGTTCGGGCAGCCATGTCGCCATTTGAGCGTCGGGTTGCTGGTAGGGGTACTCACATCGAACGCATACAGCATGCGCCCGCCGCGACGCTGAGTCGGGAATATCCAAACTTTGTCCCCGGTAGGGCTCTGGAA
>JANPDI010000001.1:0-15396 GCA_031431435.1 Burkholderiales bacterium | reverse complement strand
TGAATCCACACGCTGCGGATACCAACGTTAAAACACGCGCCGGTCTGATTGGGTGAAACATAACCGATGGCACCGCAATAGGCGCCACGTGGGGACGTCTCAAGTTCACCAATCGCCTTCATCGCTTCGACCTTTGGCGCGCCGGTGACGGAGCCGCACGGAAACAACGCCGCAAACACATCCGTAAGAGTCCTGCCATTTTGCAGCGTTGCCCGCACGGTCGACGTCATTTGCCAGACCGACGGTAACGGGTGCAACGAAAACAAATGCGGCACCTCGACACTGTTGGGTTGTGCAATGCGCGACAAATCGTTGCGCAACAAATCAACAATCATCAGGTTCTCGGCGCGCTCCTTGGGCGAATGGGTGAGTGTTTCGGCAATCGCGGCGTCTTCATCGGCGCTATCACCGCGCGGTGCGGTGCCTTTCATCGGCTGCGTGGTGATGATGGTGCCGAGGTCGCCATCCGGGTTGCGGTCGTGGCGCATGGAAAAAAACAATTCGGGCGACACCGACAACAAGTAAAAATCGCCGGCATCGATATAGATTTGATAACCATTCGGCTGCGCCAGTTGCAAGGCGCGGTAAAACGCCAGCGGGTCGCCGGAAAAGTCGGCGTGCATGCGCGTGGTGTAGTTGACCTGATAAAACCGGCCGTCGGCAATGTCGGCGCGAATTGATTCAACCGCGGCGGCAAACGCCGGCGATGTGGTATCGCGGTGCCAGCTGCCGACCGTGAAGTCTTTGTTACCACCATCGGTTTCACGCACTGGCTGGCTGGCGGAAAACTCGGCAAACCATGCCAACGGTGCCTGCCCCGGTGCCAGGGTGATGAGCGCCCGGTCAAACGCCGGTGCCGCCTCGTGGCTGACAAAGCCGACACACCAATGACCGCGTGCGCTGGCGGCTTCAACCGCCTGCATGACCGCCATCACCTCATCAACACGGTGGGCGGCGTGGATCGCCAGCGGCGCCCGAAAGCCAAGACACACACGCTCGTCAGCCGTCAAGGTTGGCAACTGCGGAAAGTTGATTTCACAATAGACCCGCGAATTTGCGGTGGTGTGGCCGGGGGGGGAAATCATGATTCCGATATTCTAGTGCGCGCAGCTATAATTGCCGCCACCATGTCGCGTAAATTATTCCCCACTGCCACCGATTGCGAAATTGCCTTTTACGACGCCTTTGAGCGCGCCGATCTGAAACTGATGATGGCCGTCTGGGCCGACGAGCCCGACATTATCTGCATTCATCCGCAGGGTCCGCGGCTGGCCGGCTTGACGGCGATACGCGAATCGTTTGTGGATATGTTTTCCGGCGGACCAAATGCGACGCTGAAGATTGCCGAGCTGCGCAAACACCAGGGCCAGACACTCGCCATTCATTCGGTGTATGAGAGTTTCACGTTTCGTGTCGAACCCGCCAAAGAGCCGTCGCAAACCACGCCGGTGCTCGCCACCAACGTCTATCTGCTGACGCCAAACGGCTGGCGCATGATCGTCCACCACGCCTCACTTTCGCCGCAGGGCACGGTCGCCGAGGAACAAGGTGTCTCGAGGATATTGCATTAACGCGTTATCGCGATCCGTTGTTGCCGCCGCCCTTGCGCTGTTTGCCGCCATTACGATCGCCGCGCCGCAAAAGGTCATCCGCGTCGCCTACCCGTCGGCCGAACGCGGCTTTGATTGTGCCGCCGAGTCCGACGAATTCACCGGTGAGTTGTGCGACAGCATTTACGATTCATTGCTGCAATACGATTATTTGGCGCGACCAATCAAGTTGCAGCCGCGTGCAGCGGTGTCGTTGCCGGACGTGTCTTCTGACGGCCTGACCTATACGTTTCACCTCAAACGCGGTATTTTTTTTACCCCGCACGCGGCGTTTGGCGGCAAAAAACGCGAGCTCACCGCCGCCGACTATGCGTATAGCTTGAAGCGCCTGATCGATCCGATCAACAAGGCGCAATGGCAATTCTTGATCGAAGGAAAATTTGTCGGTCTCGATCAATTGGCGCGTGAGGCCAAACAATCCGGCCGCTTTGATTACGATAAGCCGGTGCGCGGTATCGAGACGCCTGAAACACACAAGCTGGTGTTGCGCCTGACCGAGCCCGATTACAACCTGCCCTACATTCTGGCGATGCCGGCCACCGCCGCGGTTGCACGCGAAGTGGTGGAGCGTTATGGGCGGGCATTTGCCGAGCATCCGGTTGGCACCGGTCCATTCGTCCTCAGCGAATGGCGGCGCTCGTCGCGGGTGGTGCTGGGCAGAAATCCAGACTACCGTGAAGAATATTTTTCGACTGTGGCAACCACCCCGCAGGATATCGCCATCGCCAAACACCTGCAGGGCAAACGCCTGCCGCTGGTTGACCGGATCGAAATTTTTGTGATCGATGAGGATCAGACACGCTGGCTGGCGTTTCTCAATAACGAACACGATTATATTCGTCCGGTCCCCGAAGCCTATGCCGATATTGCATTGCCGAAGGGGCAGGTCGCGCCGAACTTAAAACGTCTTGGTATCACCCGTACACCGAATGAAATCGCGTGGCTGACCTACACCATGTTCAATATGCAGGACCCGACCATCGGTGGTTACACACCGGACAAGATCGCCCTGCGCCGCGCGATGTCAATCGGTTATCCGATTGAGGACGAAATCCAGATTCTTGAAAAAGGCCAGGTCAACGAAGCGTTTTCGCCGATTGCCGCTGGCATGGCCGGCTTCACCAATGAACGCGCAACGTGGCACGAATACAATCCGGCCAAAGCCAAGGCGCTGCTCGACCTCTATGGTTATATCGATCGTGACGGTGACGGCTACCGCGAAATGCCCGATGGCCGGCCGCTGGTGGTTGATCAGGCATCGGTGCCGCGTCTCAAGGAGCGCCAGCGCAATGAATTGTGGAAACGCGCGATGGATGACATCGGCATTCGCATGACGTTTAACAAGGTTGAGAAGTTGCCAGATTTGCGCAAACAGGCGCAGGCCGGCAAGGTGCAAATGTGGTCGTACGGCTGGATTGCCGACTATCCGGACGGTGAAAATTTTCTGCAGCTGTTCTGGTCAAAATCAATCGGCGGCGCCAACTACGCCATGTATTCACGGCCGGCCTACGACGCCCTTTACGAAAAAATCAAAACCATGCCGGACGGCGCCGAACGCACTGCCATCTACCGGCAAATGGTCAACATGCTTTGGGTTGATAACCCCTGGCGGGTCAATTTTTTGCGTCAGGGCGCGGTATTGGTCCACCCGTGGGTGTTCGGCTACAAAAAACACCCGTTTGCGCATGAGGGTTGGCGTTATATCGATATCGATACGGCTAAACTGCCCAAATGAACCCGCTCTTCATCAAACGACTCGGCGTTGTCATCACCTTTTTGCTGGTGATCGGTTTGGGTATCCAACTCGCGTGGTGGGGCTGGCATTTTTTTGGCACGCGTGTGGCTGTTCAGGAGCAGCCCGCGGATGCGATCGATCCTGCAATTGCGCGCAGCCTGTTTGGGGAACCCGGTGCGGCTGCGGTCACGTCATCGGCGCCTGCGGAAAACAATTCAGGCATCCGCTTGAAGGGCGTCTATGCGGTTGATGGCAAGACGTTATCGGCGGCGGTGGTCAATATCGGCGGACGCGACACCAGTGTGCGGCTCAATGAAAAAATCAGCGACAACGTCACATTGGTCGAGGTCGGCATCGAACACATCGTGGTGTCGCGCGCCGGCGTGCGTGAAAAAATTGAACTCGATCGCAGCGTCGGCAAATCGACAAGCGTGGCGGCAAACAACAATAGCGTGGCACCCGCCGCCACGTTTCGGTTGAATGTCGCCACCTCGGCACGTAATACCTACAGCTTGTCACGCGGCGAACTTAACGGTGTGTTGCAGGACCCGCGGCAGGTGAATTTTCTTGGCAGCATTTCCCCGGCCCCCAACGGCGGCGTGCAAATCAGAGACGCCCCGCAAGGTACACTCGCGCAGAAGCTCGGCTTGCAAGCCGGCGACATCATCACCTCGATCAACGGGCAGCCGGTCAACGGCACCGGCGATCTGGCGCGCTTCTACGGCCAGTTTGGTTCCACCAGCAGCATTCGCGCTGAAATCAAACGCGGTGGCTCACCGATGTTGCTGGTGTACGCAATCAACCCGTAAACACCAATCAGGACGGGTGTTTTCAGACATTTTTGGCTGAAGATGCCCACGGATATTGGACCTTCATTTTGGCCATTCGCACGACGCAGGATGAACGTGGCAATCGTTGCAGGGCAATAACATTGCCAACTGTCAGACTTACCTACGGCAACTTGATGGCGCGATCCTCGATGCGCGTCTTCACCATGTGCATAAACACTTCTTTGATGTCCTTCCTTGCCGCCTTTTCCCGAAGACTTGCAAACGCTTCGGCACGTTTTGCGTCGCGCCCTTCGCTCAGCTGTGTATTGCGCGCCAGTTTGTGCCAGGCGGCACCGTGGGCGTCAAATTTAGCCTGACACGCCGCGACCGCGCCACTAACAGATGAAATCGGCGCACGCAAAACGTAGTCACGTCCGCATTGCATATAAGCGTCGGCGGTAATGTTGATGTCGGCAGCGTCTTTAGTCTTATCGTAGGCCGGCTGCGCAACACTGTTTGACATCACGAACAGGCAACACAACGATACGATCAGCGTCTTGCTTATGACCGGCTCCATCAGGTTGATGCGCAGGCGAATGCCGGTTTTGTGTTGCGTATCTTGCCATCTTTCGCATTTTTCCGCATCCGGCAGTCACTGATGCCAGCGTGTGCGCAACTAATAGAGCGTCGCCTTTTGTCGCGCGGGTAGTTCTCGATCGTAGGTTTCGCCGTCAAAGTCACCGGCGGTAATTGCCGCGAGAATGGCACCCGCGGTTGGTACCGGGCGTGGCAACACCGGGTCGCGGTGCGCCCAAAGTGACGAGCGTTGAATCGCCCGCGCACACTGGAAAAACACCTTCTCGACGGTAATCACCAACACACACTTGGGTGGTTTGCCGTCCACCAAAAACGCCGCCAACAAATCAGGTGCAACGCTTATCCTGGCGGTGCCCCGTACCCGCAGTGTCTCGCCAACACCCGGCACCATGAACAACAACGCCACCCTGGGATCGTGAATCAAGTTACGCAGCGAGTCGATACGATTGTTGCCGCGGCGCTCGGGCAGCAGCAGCGTCTTTGGATCTTGCAGCCGCACAAAGCCGGGGGCGTCGCCACGCGGTGAAATGTCCAGCCCGTTCGGCCCGAATGTCGCCATGGTCAGGAATGGCGACGCCGCGATGATCTGGGCATACAGCGGGTGGACGAAGTCAGTCTCTTTTTTAATTGACGCATCTGTCAGCGGGCCCGACAGGGCAGCCAACTGTTCGGGTGTGGCGACAGTGTGCAAATCTGATTTGGACATGTATGTGGAGAGATTCAAGTTTGAATGATTGGAGAGATGGCATTTTGTGCGCCGAGATCGATGGCAAACCGAACTGTATTGGTCTTCTCATCCCAGCCACGCGAGGCGTAAAAGCCGCGTCGATACGATTCGCGGTCTTTCAGATTCACCAGGGTCAAACGCAGGCAGCCGCGTGCCATCGCCTCAGATTTGACACGTTCCAACAACGCGGTGCCAACACCTTTGCCACTGGCGTCGGAGCGGATAAACAGCTCGCTCAAATATCCCTCCGGCCCGCTGAATGCTGGATGCAGCCAATACACCGCCGCGTAGCCCACCACGCGACGGTCCAATTCACCAACAAACGTCAGCCGCTCCGAATGCACACGCGCAAGACTCGCCCTCGCCTGCACCTCCATCGCGTCCACACCGAGCGCTTTCCAATGGTCATAGTCATCAATGTTGGCGCGCACCTCCGCGATCTGGCGTGCGTCGGTGATGTTGGCAAGGCGGATATTGAGCGTCATGTGGTTTTGTTGTCGGGGATGCGCGAATGATCGGGTCTTTGTATTTTAGTGAACCGCATCGGTACCTCACAAAAAAATATGAAAGTCATTTATTGGCGGGGGTTTTCAGGCATTGTTGGCTGGAGATAGCCGTGGATGCTGGGGTTTTAAATAATCATGCTCTTTCCCCGATTATTCTTTAGGCATGAGGATATCCCTTTACCAGGTCCGCGCGCGCGAGCGCGAGGGTCAACAAAACCTCGTGCGCAATTTGTCTGATGACCGTTACCTCAAGGCCGATTGCAGGAAGGAAGTTCCCGTCAGCTGGGGTTGGACCAAAGTACAACGTATCTCCCCGAGACCAAACATTCAACAGCGAGCCTTGCTTGACGCCTAGGTATTGTTCGTCCAACTCTGCGTCTACGTGGGCACCACCATCAGTGTCGGCCACGTGCAAAATGACATCACGCCGGTGAAACCGCTGGCCCGATCCCGCGATGATCACGGGATCATTCCACCATGTCTCGAAGGCTGATAACTTCAGCGGCTCCATCGGCGGCCCTTCGGAGAGCTTGGGTCGAAAGGTAACGTGCAAAGTACCGTCGTTATTCGTTCCCTTTACCGTGACGAGATAGGACCCGGTCGGCTTGATGTCGCGCCTCTTGCGGCGCTGCTTTCCCGTGTCGAAGTAAGGTCGATATTTGAGGCCGACTTGACCGAGTAGGGACCTGCTGTTTTTCCCCTTGTCATGAAAGAGCACGCGGAGCCGTGTGGCGATCGACTTTCCAACGACTTCCTTACCTTCGTCGAAGGTCTTGCAGTCGATTACAAGTAGTTCAAGTTGCTCCTTCAGGGCTGTTTCAAGGTCGGATTTTGTACGCTGAATTTTCATCGCGCACCAAGTGGCAGAGTGAAATTGTTTTTCATCGCATCAATTCCCTCTTTTTGATTACGTACTTACCCAGCACAAAAGACCTAGAAGCCAAGCGTTGCGCGATCGCCAAAAAACAATTTGACTTTGACCCACGATGTACTGGCCCCATTAACCTGAAGTTGACTACAACACCAAGTATTTGTTGGGAAATTTGTCGTCAAACTGCCTACGAAGCAAAGCATAACGATCAGATAGTTTTTTGTCGCCCGCCTCAATGAATTTCGCCTCGCGTTCCACGACATTTTCATAAGCATGCCGGACGATATCCCGCACTGGCGAATGCACTTCTTCCGCCTGCTGCTTCAGGAATTGTGCTGGCATATGCAGGAAATCAAGCATGTCGGTCCCGGCCGAGTCCCGAACGACCATACTTGATAGTAGTCGAGCCTCAGTGGCAACGAAAATAGCCGAACTGGGCACTTCGCTTGCACTTTCGATCAGGTCGGCGAGGTTTGGACCGATAACTATCCTAGGGTATTGGGCGACTTCACTTTCCAATTTATACGCCTCAGACATAGCTGGACCGACAACACCGCGTGATCCAAGGCTGGCTCCTGCGCTGACCTCTAGCGCGCCGCGGTAAACATGTCCTTGAGAAAGCGAATTGAGGAAAAAGGTACCAACACTGCCCAAAACGGTAGTAAGTTGTCGAACAACTCCCTCGACCGAGCCATCAAGTTTGAAATGAAGTAACAGGCTATCTGAGAAAACGGAGAGATGAACGTGCGGTAGGCGGAAAACGCTAGACGCGCTAGGATTTGCAGCTGTCAAGACTTCTTCAATGACCGAGCGCTTTTGGTGAACACGAAGGTTCGTTGAAAGTTCGCGGCGCGCTTTGCGTATCCACTCAAGTTCCCGCAGTAGAAGTAAGTTACGCCCGTCAATGCCCCCTGATGATTCATCCTGTTCAAGGATCTGTTTGTAACGGTCTTTTGACCCCAGCTCATCCAAGAAACCTACGGCGACCAAGTGCGTTTTCGGTGAACTAGACTCACCCACGCATCGCCTCCACCGCCTGCTCGACCCGCTCCACCGCAATAATCTCCATCCCCTCAATCTTCTGCTTCGGCTTATTGCCTTTCGGGATGATGGCGTGGGTGAAGCCGAGCTTGGCTGCCTCTCTCAATCGCTCCTGCCCGCGCTGCACCGGCCGCACTTCACCGGCGAGGCCGACTTCGCCAAACACCACATGTTTGGTCGGCAACGGTTTGTTTTTGAGGCTTGAGACAATCGCAAGCAGCACGGCCAAATCGGCACCCGGTTCATCGATCTTCACGCCACCCACGGCGTTGATAAATACGTCTTGATCAAAACACGCAATGCCCGCGTGGCGATGCAACACGGCGAGAAGCATCGCGAGGCGGTTTTGCTCAAGGCCCACCGAAAGCCGCTTGGGGTTCATGTGCGCTTCATCGACCAACGCTTGAATCTCAACTAACAATGGGCGTGTGCCTTCTTGTGTGACCATCACACAACTACCCGGCACATTCGCGCTGTGTGTCGAGAGAAACATCGCCGATGGGTTGGTGACTTCACGTAAGCCCTTCTCGGTCATGGCGAATACGCCGATTTCATTCACGGCACCAAAGCGATTTTTGACCGCACGAATCAAACGAAAACTTGAGTGTGTATCGCCTTCGAAATACAACACGGTATCAACCATATGCTCCAAGACGCGTGGACCGGCGAGTGCACCTTCTTTGGTGACGTGGCCGACCAATACGATGGTGGTGCCGGTAGATTTTGCGAAACGTGTGAGATGCGCCGCGCATTCACGCACCTGCGCGACAGAGCCGGGGGCGGATGTCAGTGCGGCGGAATAAACTGTTTGGATGGAATCAATGACGGCCACTTGCGGCTTTTCATGGCTGAGGGTGGCGAGGATTTTTTCGAGTTCAATCTCGGCGAGCAGCTTCACGTCGTGGGTATCGAGCGTTAAGCGGTTCGCACGCATGGCGATTTGCTGCGGGCTTTCTTCACCACTCACATACAGCACACTCGATGAGGCTGAGATGGCACACAACGCCTGCAACAGCATGGTCGATTTGCCGATGCCTGGGTCACCACCGATTAACACCACGCCACCACTGACCAAGCCGCCGCCGAGCACACGATCAAATTCACCGATGCCGGTGGGCTGACGCGGGATGTCCTGGGTTTTGACTTTGCTCAGTTGCAGCACCTGGCCACGTTCGGCATTCACGCCGGCGAGGGTCGCAAACCGGTTTGCGCTCGGTGTGCTCGACTCGGCGATACCTTCAAGCAAGGTATTCCACGCCTGGCAATGCGGGCACTGGCCCTGCCATTTCAGCGATTGGCCGCCACATTCAGTGCAGGTGTAGATGGTTTTAGGTTTGGCCATGGGTCGTGGTTTAGGAATTCTTTATAACTGTTTATCTATACAGTATATCCGATACTTGTCGACTCAATTGCTTAACGACTTACGACTCTGATTATTTGAAGATCGTTTGCAGTACTTGTCCCGCCGTATTGAATTGAGGAAAAAATACGTGGACGATAAACGTAAGCGACATTGCGGCAATAAAAATGCCGCCAAATGGTAGTGCTGTTTTCTTCCATAAAGCCCATCCCCAGTTCGCAGTATCTAGCGCCCTCGCGCCACGCGCCAGTGTCGAACCCATCAACACTTCGAAGACCACCTCGGCCAAAATGGCTGGCGCCTGGTAAATCACATAGCTTGCTGCGCCAAAAATCACGAAAAGGACCGCTGCAAGAAGAATGCCGGCGATAACGAGTGCACAGCCACCTTCGTCATCGACAGGGATGTCACCGACGCCGATATCCAGGTCGCTCAACGGATTGCTAAAGCCGCTGCCTGATGAATCCACAGGAATGTTGAGCGAGGGAGGCGAAATCGGCGCATCCCAGCTACCACCTGCCCCGCCTCCGTCGAACGTGCCGCCATGCCCAACCATTAAATCAGGCGACGCATTCGCACTAGCAGCCAAATCAATATTGGGAATGATATCTAGCGGTGCATCCCCATGAAACTCGTTTCGGTTATTGCGTCCCCAATCTGCTCGCAGATGGCGCCCGTATTTGGAGAGATGTAGCCACACCCACACGCCGGTGAAAAAAGTGCCATACGCGACCAGCAGTGCGATCGCATAACGAATCCACATTTCTTTGACACCGGCGCTTAGCAAGCCCTTTGTGACCAACAACGCCACCGCGATGCACGTTGCCACAATCAGGAACATGTGGAACCGCGTGGCGTAGTCGCGCTTGATGCTTTGCGCCAAGGCACCGGGGGTGGTGTCGAGCGAGGCGTCGATGTTTGACGACGGACGGCGCGAGCTTCCTGAACGCGATGGGCTGGTCGTGGTTGGAGTCGGTTTGGTCGGTTGCGTACCGCTCACTCGACCTCCACCACAGGCACCCTCGCCGCCAGCGCGCAAAAGAGTTCATACGCCACCGTACCCGCGGCGTGCGCCACTTCATCGGCCGGCAGCCCTTCGCCCCACAGGCAAACCGGTGCGCCGACCTTGGCGTGGGGAATGTCGGTGAGATCCACCGCCAGCATATCCATCGACACACGGCCGATGGTGCGGGTGCGCTTGCCGCTGACGATCACCGGCGTGCCGCGTTCATTGGTGCCCGGCGCATGGCGGGGGTAGCCATCGGCATAACCACACGCAACAATACCAATACGCATTCTTTTGTGCGCGGTATAGCTGGCGCCGTATCCGACCGTGTCGCCCTTCTCAAGCATTTGTATGCCGATAACTTCACTGCGTAGTGTCATCACCGGTTTGAGGCCGATCTCTTCCGCGGTGCGGTCACCAAACGGTGACGAGCCATACAACATGATGCCGGGTCGCACCCAATCACAGTGGGTCTTTTGGAACCGTAACAAGGCGGCCGAGTTGGCGACGCTTTGGGTGAATTTTTTGTTGGTGAAAATCGTGGTTGCTTGTTTAACAATTTCCTCAAAACGTTTCATTTGCGGTGCCACACCCTGCACACCATCAGCGGTGGCGAAATGGGTCATCAAGGTGACGTTGCCGAAATTTTTATGCGCGGCAGCGAGCTCAAGCGCAAAGCCCGACATCGGTCCCGCCATCCCCAGCCGATTCATGCCGGTGTTGAATTTCAGAAACACATCCAGCGGCGCCTTGAGGTCCGCGTCGGCAAATTGTTTGGCGGCTTCGAGGTCGCGAATGGTGGTGGCGAGGTGATAGTTGGCAAACACCGCCAGCTCTTCCACGCCAAAAAATCCTTCTAGCATCAGAACGGGTGCCTCAACACCGAGCTTTCTGAGCTGGATGGCCGAATCAAGTTCGAGTGTGGCGAAGGCGTCGGCGTGTTTGAGGGCGCGTGCGACGCGTGTCAGACCATGGCCATAGGCATTGGCTTTGACAACCGCAAACACTTTTGAATGTGGCGCGGTCGATTTCGCCACACCGTAGTTGTGTACCAGTGCGGCGGGTGAAATTTCAGCGCGGATCGGACGCATGGCGCGCGGCGATTAGGTCGCCAGCCGCGACGGCGCGTCCGGCTTAATAGCCGCCTCCACCACCATGCACATGATTCTCAAACCGCGTGTTCTGGCCGATGAAGGTCAGCCGCACGGTGCCGATCGGTCCGTTACGCTGTTTGCCGATAATGATTTCAGCGGTACCCTTGTCCGGTGTTTCGGGGTTATAAACTTCGTCGCGATAAATAAAGATGATGACGTCGGCATCCTGTTCGATGGCGCCGGATTCACGCAGGTCCGACATCACCGGGCGTTTGTTGGGGCGCTGCTCAAGCGAGCGGTTCAACTGCGAAAGCGCCACCACCGGCACCTTCAACTCTTTGGCGAGCGCCTTGAGTGAGCGCGAGATTTCGGAAATTTCGGTGGCACGGTTTTCACCCGCGCCGGTGGCAGACATCAACTGCAAATAATCGACCACAATCAAACCGAGGCCTTCATACATGCGCCACATGCGCCGTGCGCGGGCGCGCAGCTCCAATGCATTGAGTGCGGGCGATTCGTCGATATGAATCGGTGCGGCGTTGAGCTTTACCATTGCCTGATTCAGCCGATCCCAGTCACGCGCTTCGAGCTGGCCGGTACGTAATTTCTGTTGGTCTACCTTGGAAATAGACGACAAAAAACGGTTGGCAATCTGTGTCCCGCCCATCTCCATCGAGTAAATCAACACCGGTAAGCCGAGGTTGACGGCGACGTGTTCGGCGAGGTTCAAACTGAATGCGGTGTTGTGGGTTGGGATGTAATCGTCGGTCACGTACAGATGCGTTGGGTGTGAGACCGCGATACATTGGGTGGCGGTGACGCGGGTTGGCACAATGCTGGCGATATTGAGCCGTTTGCGTCTGGCAAACGCCTCTGGCGCACGTGCTTTTTTTGCCTCAAGCAGGAATAGTGATTTCGGATTGGCATGGCTGATATTGACCACAAATGAATCGCGACCCTGTTTCTTTTCACCAAGATAGGTGTAGCTGGTGCGTTTATCCTTGATGGTGGCATATGCACCAATCGAGCGCGCCAGTGTCAACACGTCGTTGGCGAGTTGCCAACTTGAGGTGGCAAACCGCACCGAGCCCCACTTCTCGACCCAGCCATCGGTATCGAGCAAGCCGCGCAGTAAATCAAGGCGCGCGGCCCGATTCGCCAGCAGGTAGGTTTCAGGAATAAATTTTTCGACGCTGGAAATCCCCCAGAGATCGAGCTGACGCAACGCGTGCATCAACGGATTGACCTGCGCGCGAACCATCGCGGGCTTTTCTGCCAGCGCGATTTCGGCTGCGGTGGGCCTGCGGGTTGTGCAAACTGCGCGCCAATCGTAATGATCGGCATACTTAACCCGCATGGTGTCACCGACGCGGGTTTGCAAACGCTCAATCATCTCTGCATCGGCCGTCGAAAACATGATGGACGTGCCGGATAACTTGCCATCACCGAGCAATGCGCCAAGCACCCAAGGATCCACGGGTAACGGTTCATGATGACCAAATTCACCATTAATTTCATCAACCCAGATGCGATTTGTGTATCGCTTCTTGCCGAGCATCTCGCGCAATTTTGCAGTTGTTACGGTGCGCGGTTGATCCCACTCACGATAACGAATCGTCCAAAGGTGTTCTTCACAGCATTCGGTCGAACGGCCATCGGCAAACGTGATGCTAAATACCTGCCGCTTGCCCTGCGGATAAACGCCGGTGACAATCGATGGCGCGCCGTCCACTGAGGCGAGCGCGTCGCCCGGCTGCAATTGCCCCATCGCTTTCCAGCCGGTGGTGGTCTTGATACGTGCATCGAGCGGCTGCGCCTTGCCCATCGAGGGCCTTCCGGCAACAATGATCAGATCACCGTCCTGCATGCCGGAGGTCATGTTGTCGAGATCAACAAAGCCGGTCTCTTTGCCCACCACCGCAGAGGGATTTTTTGACAGCTCGTCGAGGCGTGTCATCACCTCGCTCAGCAGGGTTTCCATCGACTGAAAACCGTTTGAATCGCGTCGTCCCATTTCGGCGATATCAAAAACTTTTTTCTCAGCCTCGTCGAGCAGCTGGCGCGCTTCACGGCCATTGGGGGTGTAAGACGCATCGGCGATTTCTTCGCCGGCGCGCGCCAGTGCCCGCATGATCGATCGCTCGCGCACGATTTCGGCGTAGAGGCGGATATTGGCGGCCGACGGCGTGCCCTCGGCGAGATTCTGCAAATAGCTGATGCCGCCGATATTCTGCAACTCACCCGATAGCTGCAGCGACTCGGCCAGCGTCAACACATCGGCCGGCTTGTTGTGCTCGATCAGCTTTGAAATGTGCCGGTAGATCTTGCGATGGTCGTCGCGGTAAAAATCGACGTCGGCGACCATGTCACCAATGCGGTCCCAAGCTTCGTTATTGAGCAGCAATCCACCCAACACGGATTGCTCGGCCTCGATCGAATGGGGCGGCAGCTTGAGTGATGACACCATACTATCGGTGCCGTATTGCGGTGGATTTGACGGGTGTGAAAAGACGGCGGCCATTGTTGTTTTTGATCGATTTCGGGCGGGCGTGGGAAAAGAGTCAGGCGTGGGTCAGGCGTGAGTCGGGCGGGAAACGGACGGAAAATCAGGTGCATATATTGTGCGCCCAGAGTTATCCACATTCAATGCACAAGTCGGTGTTTTTGTTGCGCATAAGCTGTGGATAAGTCGGCCAGATTTTATCGCCGCCATCAACCATTGACGAAAAAAAACCGGCCAACGACCGGTTTTTTTATTGCCGGGTAACCCCGGCGCGCAGCAATGTTAGACGTGTTCGCCCAGCACCGAGACGGTGATGTGCGCTTTGACGTCGGTGTGCAGATCCAGCGTGAGCGGGAAGTCACCAATGGTCTTCAACGGACCGTTTGGCATGACAACTTCGCCCTTCTTCACATCAAAGCCCTGCTTGGTGAGCGCTTCGGCGATGTCTGAGTTCGTGACCGAACCAAACAAACGGCCATCCACACCCGCCTTTTGTGTGACTTGCACCATGTAGCCTTCGAGCTTTTCACCACGCGCCATGGCGGCGTTGTGAATTTCGTGGGCTTTCTTTTCCAGCTCGGCACGCTTGGCTTCAAACTCGGCCTTGGCGGCCACGGTTGCGCGCTTGGCTTTGCCTTGCGGAATCAGAAAATTACGGGCGTAGCCGTTCTTAACGTTGACGACGTCGCCGAGGGCGCCGAGATTAACGACTTTTTCCATCAAAATAATTTGCATGTTTTTTCTCCTGGTCCGTTCTGCAATTAGCGATTTGGATGCAGATCGGTGTAGTGCAACAGCGCCAAAAAGCGTGCGCGCTTGATTGCGACGTCCAGCTGACGCTGATACTTGGCTTTGGTGCCAGTAATACGGGCCGGGATGATCTTGCCGTTTTCGTTGACAAAATCTTTCAGGACACCGATGTCCTTGTAATCGATTTGCACAACTTTTTCAGCGGTGAAGCGGCAAAACTTTTTACGACGGAACAAGCCGCGATTCGGGTTACGAACGTCTTTCTTGTTTTTGTCGAACTTCTTTCCACGCGGGGATGGACGGGGCATGATTAACCTCTTGAATTAGATGTTGATAACGATTGCGGCGCGCCAACTAGGCGGCAGCCACTTCCGGAGCCGATTCTTTGACATCGACTGACTTGGATTTTTCTTCCTTCATCATTGGCGATGGACCGGTTTCAGCGGCGTCTTTTTGCACGATCAAGTGGCGCAAAACGGCGTCGTTAAATTTGAACGCGTGCTCGAGTTCTTCGAGGGTCGGCTGATTGATCTCGATGTTGAGCATCACATAGTGAGCCTTGAACACCTTGGCAATCGGGTATGCCATTTGGCGGCGGCCCCAGTCTTCGATGCGGTGGACTTTGCCGGCACCTTGGGTAACCATGGCTTTGTAACGTTCGATCATGGCGGGAACTTGCTCGCTCTGATCAGGATGAACGATGAATACGATTTCGTAATGGCGCATAAAATCTCCTTATGGGTCAGGCACTTATAGCCGTTTTGG
The DNA here is from genome assembly GCA_031431435.1 of Burkholderiales bacterium. GTDB lineage: Bacteria > Pseudomonadota > Gammaproteobacteria > Burkholderiales > Usitatibacteraceae > UKL13-2. The sequence continues at coordinate 61 of JANPDI010000001.1, read as the reverse complement.
CCTCAAGCACCGGTTAAGCCTGCCGCGATGCGCACCGCAGTCAGGCAAGGGGGTTCAGGTT